>JAQCIX010000218.1 GCA_027593365.1 Verrucomicrobiota bacterium | reverse complement strand
CATAGAGCATGGGCTTGGAGCTGAGGAGGTGAAATGTTTTTAAACGCTCCGTCTCATCCTCATCCATGGGCAGCAGGTTGGCTGGTTTGCCCTCATCCAAGTGTGGGGTGAGTTTTTCAAGAAGAGCCACACTGGCTGCGGCATCTTTATCATTTCCCCGGGCTTTTTTGAGGTTTTTTTGCAGCTGGCTGGCGACCGATTCGGCATCGGCGAGGATCAGTTCAGTCATAATCACTTCCGCATCCGCCACCGGATCGACCCTGCCCATGTTATGAATCACATCCTCATCCTCGAAGCAGCGCACGACATGGACGATGGCATCCACCTCCCGCACATTCGCTAAAAATTTATTTCCCAAACCTTCGCCTTTACTCGCGCCTTCAACCAGTCCGGCAATATCGACCATCTCGATGGCAGCAGGAATCAAAGTGGTTGTCTTGACCAATTCTGCAAGTGGGGTAAGCCGGGCGTCGGGCACCTGCACCACTCCCACATTTGGATCAATGGTGCAAAACGGGTAATTGGCAGCCTCCGCTTTACGGGTCTTGGTCAGGGCGTTAAAAAGTGTGCTTTTACCCACATTGGGCAGTCCTACGATTCCAGCTTGGAGCATAACAGTAATAAAAAAGATGTAATCATGCCCAAGGGAGGGCTTAGGGTCAATAAGGATGGATTGCTTGTCCCAAGCTTTCCCATTGACGATTCAGAGCATATTCTTAATTTCTTATTTCTTTTGTGGCGATAGTAGCTCAGTTGGTTAGAGCACTGGTTTGTGGTACCAGGGGTCGCCGGTTCGAATCCGGTCTGTCGCCCCACTTTTTTTACTTAGATAAATTCGAAGTTAGTGGATCAGTTTTCTAAGATTACTCCTCTTCTTGCAGGGGATAAGCTTGTGAGAAAGCTTCCAATACAAGAGTGTTTGCCTTCTTGTAGCGCAGGTTTGGGTTGTCTAATAGGAACTTGTAAACAGCTGCGATCAGGTGGGTGGGTTTGGTGCCCTCAGGGATGGTGATTTCTTCCCGATTGGAGTCGTAAATAGCACACACATATCCGTAAGCTCTTCCTGCATTCAGGAGCTGTTGGTCTGTCATCCCTTTTTCGATGTAATAGTCCTTTAATTGACTGAATAAATCGTGCCCGGACATATCATATGCAAAACTGGGTGATAGTCCCGTGACAAAAAACAGAAAGAACCGTAGAAAATTTTTCATATATCTATCTAATTGGCCCCATCGATAAACTTGTCAATTGGCAGATTGGGTAGACACCCTTGTTCTTCGGGGTCTTGACAAAAATACCTCTTTACAGAGATAAATATAGACGCTTATGCCACAAAGATGTCCAAGGTGAAAAAAAGAGAAGAATGGATCAGGAAGGTATTGATCACTGCGATGTATATCGCCGTTATTTACAAACTCTATTATCTGCCTCAAATTCACATCATTTTTGAAGCGTTACTTAATGGGAGGGATGGTTTTAAACCCTACCTTGTCCTGCTGGGCATCATCATCGTGCTTGGATTGATTCACAAAGGGATCAACTGGGTGTTTTTGAAAGCAAATCGCTGAGCATTTTAACGCACCAAACCAAAGAGAATATGTTATTTTTGGGCAAACAAACACTTCTCATTTTGAGCGTAGGTATCTCCTTAGCAATGAAGGCTCAGGCAGGGAGCGAAAAGATCGCCTATGGTTTGGCCCGTACGGCAGAGGAACTGATTGTAACCAGCGAAAAGCAAAAAGACGCACCTTTGACCTATTCCTTTGAGGGTCCTTCCCGCGAAAACTGGCACTTCTTCCCCAACTGGTCGGGCCGCACCGGAGTTTCTTTGTATCGGTTGTCCAAAGATCAACGAATGCTGGTCCAAAAAATGGTCGAACTACTTTTAAGTGAGGATGGGTTTCTGGAGTACGAGAACCTACGTTTGATCCATGGAATCAGGAAAGACCTAAATGCACCCGATAACCCCATGCACCGCTACTCTATTTCTATCTTTGGGAAACCCTCAGAGAAGTCCACCTGGGGCTGGCGTTTGGAGGGTCACCACCTCTCCCTGAATTGCACATTGGTGGATGGCCAGACCTTCTCCATAACCCCCTCATTCTGGGGAGCCTCTCCAGTGCGGGTAAGCAACGGAAAATATGCAGGCCTGGAGTTGTTTGAGCAGGAGCAGGAACTGAGTCTGGAATTGGTTAACTCTTTGTCTGCTAGTCAGAAACAACAAGCGAAAGTGGGGTCAGGTAATGGGCCGGAAGCGGTTTCCAGGGTCTCCCGGGAAGAGTATGAGAACCTGTCTGGAATCCGATTTCTTGAACTTACTGAAAGCCAGCAAGAATGGGTGGAGCAACTCATTCTTTTATTTGCGGAAAAATATCGGCCTGCAATCGTCGAACAAATCAATGATCGTAAGAAAATTTTTGATCCATCCACCCTGAGATTTTCCTATGTTGATTCTTCCCGTGGGTACATTTCCTACTTTTGCATCATCACCAGCGAATATCTGATTGAATTTGACAACCAAGGAGGGAACCACATCCACGCCGCCTGGCGCGATTTCGATGGTGATTTTGGACGGGATTTGCTTTCGGAGCACTTAGTAAAAGAACGCCTGAAGACTGATTAGGTTTAAAAATTGTCATGAAATTTGAAATTTACCGAATATTGTATTTAGTTTAAATATGCGAATAATTCTTTTAATTCTTAGTCTCACCTTTTTGTTGGGTGGTTGCTTTACCAAAAAGTGGAAGCAAAAGCCTTAT
>JAQCIX010000217.1 GCA_027593365.1 Verrucomicrobiota bacterium | reverse complement strand
AAATTCGGAGAATGACGGTCGCATTTGCCTGGCTTGGAGTGAGGGTAAGAGTGCCATTCTGCCAACTTGTGCTTACTCCATCTGCCTGTGCGGTGGTCAACTTGTACGGTTCCTCAATCGGGCAGGGGAGTGAGACTTCGCCATTTGCCCCTTGCAGATCTATCCTACGGTAAAATGTGTCCTTACTTGCCCATGGTTCATCGGTTATTCTAGTTTCCCCTAGGCGGTACTCAAAAACCACCCGTTTCCCATAGCGACGAAGACCCAGGTACTCGCCGCCTTCCGGCATCTTGGGTTGCTCGGCTTGAAACCAGACTTTCCCCTCAATGGTTGCCCCACGAGAAGATCCCCAGCGGAACGGGCCAAACTTGACCCACCCATCCTGCCACACCGTGCGGTAGCTCAGGCTCTGTGGATCAAAGCAGGTGGAGAGGAGGTGACCCTCGCCTAATTTCACACACACTCCCTTTTCAATATTCAACCCCTTGGGCCCCTTGACCACATGAGCGAAGTGCTCTCCGGTATCTCCATCGTTCCACCTGCCATCATTGTGCCCATTTTGGTTATGCTTTCCCCAGTGCCCGTGTAGTCCGGCATCCAGTCCCGGATAAGCAGGAATGACCTTGGGGATCAGATTAGGTTTTTCCATGTAATAGTCCGCCTGTCTTTGGTAAAAGTCATATACCCTTGCCTCGTTCGCCGTGTTATTCGCAAGTTGGTAGCCTTCCCGTCCTATGGCTGGGTCTGCATAGGGGTGCTTTGTGGGGTCCGCAAGGTTTAATCCTTGGCCTAGCAAGCAAGGAAGAGTGGTCCACAATAAGGCAGTGCAGTAGCAGAAAATCGCTCGTGATTGAGTTAAATACATGGGGTAACTTTTTGTCATTCCCTTACAAAGAAGGCAAACCTTGGTCCGTGAATTGTAAAATTTATAAATTGTACTTTGATTGCCAAAATCACTCTTTATTCAAATACTAAGTACTTCCTTCTTCTTTCTATGCCCTCTGCACAAGACCCTTTTCATGAAGCCCGTGAATCAAGCGGTGTTTTGATGACTGAGTTTAATGGGGAAAAAATCCCCTTTGTTCTTCGTCTGAAAGATCTTCGAAAAACGGTCAAAGATTGGGAGACTTTCAGTAGCGACCATCCCTTTCAGGTGGTTCCACATACGGAGGAAAAGATGCGCACAATGCGCCAGATCCCCATCGAGATGGACCCACCGGAGCACACCGAGTTCAGAGCGATTGTTGAGCCGATCTTTAAGCGCCCGCTCGACCCTGGGTATATTTCTAATATGGAGGATCTAATCGGTTCGATGGTTGCCAGTGTATTGGGATCTGGCGAAATCGATGCGGTATATGACTTTGCCCTTCCTCTGCAGTGCCGGGCCCTTACCCGTCTACTTAATATGCCAGAGCAGGAAGCAAAGGTCTGGGAGGCTTGGGGACTACATGCCTTGAGCGAGGGAACTGGCTTGGAGGAATACACTGCGGAGCAATTTGCCCGTGCCGAACGCGAACCGGGTGAGGACTTTTTCAGTTTTCTCAATCAGGCGGAAATTCGTGGGCGAAAATTAACACATGAGGAAAAGCAGGGCATTGCCAATGTTACTTTTGCCGGCGGAAAGGACACGATCATCAATGTCGTTAGCAGTATTGTGGTGTACATGAGTAAACATCCGGAAGCCCTCGATTTTTTGAGGACTGATGAAAAACTGATCCTACCTGCCTGCGAGGAATTTGTACGCTATGTCAGCCCACTCACTGCCATAGCCCGAACCTGTCCACACGCGGCAAAGGTAGCTGAGCAAGAAGTACCCGCGGGCTCCCGGGTAGGGCTGTGCTGGCCATCCGCCAACCGGGACGGGAGCGTGTTCAAAAACCCGGATCAAGTCGTGCTCGACCGCTCACCCAACCCCCATATCGGTTTTGGGTTTGGTCCACACAATTGTTTAGGTGCACCACATGCCCGCCTGGTGATTCGCACCTTGCTGAAGATGCTCTGCCAAAAGGTGCAAGCAATCGAACTTTACTCCTGTGTGCCTCGAATTGAGAAAGAAACTTCTTACACCCGCCAAGTCGGTTACGACCAGGCGATGGTCCGCTTTAGCTAAATGCCGAGTTAAACCGTTTCCCTATTCGAGAACGACCCAAGACAATTATTTGGGGAATGTGATATTGAGGGTGGGTATGGATGGCACACCGTCTTTGGGTACCTCAACTCCTGCAGTCCATGCGATCGCATTTAAAATCAAGGTGCGCCAGTCATCTCTAGCCCAGGTCTTGTGGTAGTGTCCACCTGTGGTACCAAATCCACGTCCCTTACCGTTCGGGCGTTCATAGGCCCATCCAATATGTTGGATTTCTCCGGCTGCCATGGATTTGCGCACATGGGGATTGTTGGAGTGTGGTCCGTCCGGGCGATTCATTGTGGACTGCGGTGGATGAGCAGAGAGGATAGGGGTTACACCCTTCATGTTTGGTTGGAAGCGCATATGGTAGTACCACTCATCATCCTGCACAAAAGGATTAACACCACGGGTAATGGGATGCGAGTCTATCAAGATGAGGAGTCTTGATACCATGTCTACTGTAGGCGTTGAGAGCTTCGATACCTAAATCGTCGGCAAAGACGAATACAATGCTGGGTTTTATGCTGGGAAGGCTCAGCCTTATTGCGCAGTTTTTTTTAGGACTTCCTCCCAATTCTCATTTTTCGATTTGAATTTCTGGAAGTTGACATATTCCTCCGAAGAGATTTTTCCGTTTGAGTCTTGGTCGATGTGGGGAAAGAGCCACTCATAACCC
>JAQCIX010000216.1 GCA_027593365.1 Verrucomicrobiota bacterium | reverse complement strand
CATTCGGCATCTCCCCGTGCGGTTGGAAAATCTCATATTAAAGAATTAAAAGAACTCATAGGGTTTGATGGATCCAAGCCTATGCATAATCCAAGCAAGAGAGTTCACTGATACCTGAATGAGACATCTGGTCAACTTCGGCCTTTTATTTAGCTTTTCCGCTCTGGCGGTTACTGGAGCACTGGCTTACTTGGAGCCGTTCTCCCTTACGGTTACACAAATCCATATTCTTGCCGGGTCGGTTACCCTGGTCTTAGTCATCCTTCACCTGCTTTCCCGTATACCTTATTTCAAAAGCCGGGTGAGTAAGGGGAAACAGGCAGAATCTATGCGTAAGCAGGTTTTACTTTTTGGTGCAGGGTTTGGGTTTTTGGTGTATGCAGCAATTGCTGGCTTACCCCCATCTTCGTGGTTGATTGAAAATAGTTATGAGTACAAGAACCGTGCCCAGATTGTCCGGTCATCCAACTTAGTCGGCTTTGAACAACCGGAACCTCATCGAAAGCTTATCGTCCGAAAAAGCCTGGATGACAATGCGAGTGGGTTGTCCATTAACCTCAGTTTTCGAAAGAAGCTGAACCCTATGCCATCGATTGCAGTCTGGGCGGAAAGTACGGTTGGATCGATGATTGAAACCTTATACCTTGAGCAGTCTCTTGCTTATTCGGAAACTCCGCTTTGGGAAGATTATCGTACGCAGCGTAGTCATATTCTTCCCCTCTGGCGCCACCGGTATACCCTCCTTTCGGGGATCACTCCATCGGGAGAAGTGGATGCGTTGAGCGGGGCTACGGAGTCTCACCGCTTTGCCCTCGATCCATATCTTGTTGCAGGAAAAGAAAATGAATTTGTTTTGTGCGTGGAAATCAATGCACCTGGGGATACCAATGAGCGGCATAAGGATCCTATCCTTGGTCAGCCTTCCTTACTTTACAGTTGCCTGATCGAGGTCGATAGGGAGGAGCCTTATTACCTTCTTGAACTGACGGGTCATGGAGGAGGAGATGCATTAGAGACGGGTAATATCCAATATGATTTGGATACCATTGATTCTGCCAAGCAGATGAAAGATTTGCTTTTAGTGAAACTGGAAAAATAAAGTTACCTTTCCTGCTCCCAAGAGTTAGGTTCATTAATTATGAAATCCTTTGCTCTGATATGCCTTTTCTTTTTTCCCGCCTCTTTCTTGCTGGCTGAAAATAAAGGAAGCAATCCTAATAGGACCCAGGGAAGAACTCCGGGTGAATCGGTGAGTTTGGATTGGACTAAGCCTATACCCGTGCCATCTCCCTTGACCGTCAGCGTTTCGGTGAAGGGAGGGCAACCTGCACAGGACCCAAATGGATTTGGGGTGCAGGGCAAAGGATCCAACCGGGTGGATCCGGGTGAGGCTCTTGCCCTTCGTTTTCAACAGGATGTGATGATTGATTCGATTCAGTTAGATGCTGGAAAAGAAGGTAAAATTGGTGGTTACCTGAAGATTGGGAATAAAACGCAAAACATTATAAAAACGGATGGAGGTGACAAGGGTAGGGGAAAGAGTGTGGTTTCACTGGTCGGACTCGGTCTCTTAAAGCGTGGCGAAATGCTTATTCTTGACGCTTCTCCATTAAGTCCAAAATCTCCAAGTGGTAGCTGGAAATTAGTTGGACTGACCGCTCGGCCTTTTCCACAAGAATGAGGAAATCATTTTAAAATTTAGCTTTCATTGATGACAAAAATACAAATCCTATTTCCACTATTGATCGCCCTTTGCCTTGGGTGTTTTATTTCGGCCAGCCCGCTGAAGCCGGGATATTCCTACCCTGTGCCAGTTTTTAAAAAAGGGGCACACATTTTGTTCATTGGTGATTCCATCACCGATATGCAGCGTAGTCGTAAGCCCTATGGATGGGATCAAAATCATTTGCTTGGGCACAGCTATGTATTCCTGATTGCCGCTCGCTTGGATATAGATGCCGTTGAATCCAACTATACTTTTTCAAACCGGGGGATTTCGGGCAATACGGTTGCGGATTTAAAAAAGCGCTGGCAGCAAGATGCAATCGAACCAAAGCCAGATTTACTGAGCATTTTGATTGGCACCAATGATGTGAATAGGGGAGTTACTCCTCAGGCTTATGAGAGAGATTACCGATCGATCTTGAGCAAGAGCAGGGAAGTCAATCCGGAGCTAAGAATCGTCCTTTTGGATCCCTTTGTGTTGAGATCTGGAAAACTAGATAACGAAGATGTATGGAAGAAAAGAAAGACTGCCACAGATCAAATGCGTATGGTTGTTGCCCGTTTGGCCAAGGAGTTCGATGCGGTTCATATTCCTATGCAGGATATTTTTGACGAAGCCATTTCTGTCGCTCCTGCAGTTCATTGGATTTGGGACGGCATTCATCCATTGGCTGCCGGTCATGAAATCATTGCTCGTTCCTGGCTCGATGCGGTTTCTGGCCGTTGGCCAGGCAAATAATTTAGATAAAGAAAAGTCATGTCAGAGACTAATTGGGAAAAGAGATATATCGAAAAAGATACTCCTTGGGATAAAGGCGAGCCTGCTCCAGGTTTAATTGACTGGTTGAAGAAACAAAAACTTGATCTTGATACCAGAGTATTGGTCCCGGGGTGCGGATGCGGGCACGATGCCGCCGCTTGGGCCCAGGCAGAATTTGAGACGACCGGGGTGGATTTATCCGAGCTTGCACTAAACCAAGCAGGTGAAAAATATCAGTCGATTCCTGGATTGGCATTTTTACCGGGTAATTTTTTGGAGGATGAACCGCAGGAACCTTATGATCTGATTTTTGAACATACCCTTTACTG
>JAQCIX010000215.1 GCA_027593365.1 Verrucomicrobiota bacterium | reverse complement strand
TACAGGGAGTAGCTTATCAGGAAAAACTTGGTTGCGAAGCTTATCTCGAATATCGGTCGAAGAAATATGGATTAACGCATTTTCCATAAAAGTCACTTCCATGTTTTCGAGAGGTGGAAAGGGAATCTCTTCTTCGTTTCGGGCAAATACCAAAAAATGAACAAGTTTGCTAAGTTCCCTTGGTTTATACCATTGATTTAGGCGCGAAAATTGGTCGGCACCTAGAAGGACAAATGTTTGGTGTTCTGGATAATGTTTCTTAAACTCAACCAAAGTATCGAATGTGAACTGGGTCTTCGAAAGTTTAATTTCTTTATCCCAGACATCCATCTTCTCATGAAGTTTACACATTGCTTCAATCATCTTTAAGCGATCCATCGCGGAGAAGAGGGCTGGTTCAGTTCGCAAAGGTGCGGAGTATGCCGGGCACAGAAAAAGTTTATCCAGTTCAGCTTTTTCTATAGCAAGTTTAGCTAATGCTAAGTGACCTAAATGTGGAGGGTCGAAGGTGCCCCCAAAGAATCCGACCCTTCTTGTCATCCGGATCAAAACGGGTTGCCATAGCCTTTACAAGGCACGTCCCGCAGATTTCTCAAAGAGGGTAAACATTCTTCCTTTTCTGAAATAAGTGACTTGGCCCGAAGAAGAAACGACAAGGGCTATCGAGTTGGTCGCATGGGTAATGGCTGCGGCCGCTGCGTGCCTAGTGCCGAGCCCTCCGGGTAACACAATGTTATCTGCTTTGGCTTGGATTAAACTCCCTGCTGTTTCAACCACTCCATTTCCTTGGACTATGAAAGCCCCATCAATCAGAGAAAGTTCTTTGATCGTTTCATCCATGAAGGGGTTGAGAATATTTCGATCTTCATCCTCGTACCCATGAAAAGGGTTAAGGATTAGTTGCTTGGACCTTTTGTAAACCTCCTCGTGGTCACCGAGGATAAACATCGCACCGATGGATTTACCCTCCCTGCCGGTCAGTGCGAGATCGGTGGCGATGGCGGTTAAGCGCTCCAGTGCCTCTGCAGAGACTCCAGTTGGAAGCATGTCTTCTTCATGTCCAATAACCGATTCAAATTCTTCATCCACATCAACAACCAAGACTGTATCCAATTGGCCGCTTTGAGGAATTCCGCCCACACAGCACACCCGATCTTTGAAGCCGAAGATTTGCCTGGTTAAGCCAAGTAGGATTGCTGCTCTGAGTTGTGATAAACGGGAGTGTGACAGGGCACGAACGGCCAGGGCGGCATCGGCACGGTGGTGTTCCAATTCGTGGTCTGACACACCTTCGCCGGCCAATACAACCTTGAAGCCGGGGAAGGTCATGCGAGGAGCGAGGGAGGCAGGGAATACATCTGCGAAAACAAGGATAGTGGAACAATCAGCAGCTTTGGCAATTTTGGCAGCTTCGTCGGTCAGGAGTTTGTTGAATTTTGTTCGCCGGCGTGCAGGTCTTTCATCCGTTCCTGCAAATGCGTGTCGAACAACGGCCCTGAAATCAGATAAATCTCTAGCCATCCAAAGATGGTCCATAACAGACTTGTCCTGAAAGGTACGGGCAAGAGTGGCTAAGAAGGATAGGTAATTCTTGGCATTTTCATTGGCTAGCAAGAGGAAGACGTAACGGATTTCGTCATAGCTTCCTTGTCCATCGAAGGAAAGACCTGTGGGGCAGCGACCAATTGCCAGAGCAAAGGGTCTGTTCATTTTGACCCGGGAGTGGGGTAGGGCGACCCCTTCTCCTAAATAACTGGTGATGGCATGTTCCCGGGCAATTAATTCTTGCAAAACTTTCTTTCTCGATTGCGGAGAGGGCAGTAAGTTTTTGAAAGTTCCTAAGAGTTCTGAGTATGCAGTTTTCAAATCCTGACTGCTCAGGTCGATGACCCTGCTGGATGAAATGTATCGATCGATTCTCATTGAAGGGCTAGGTCAGGATCGATTAAGGGTGAAAATACACCCAAGGATAGGAATGGAAGCACCCTTATTTTTCCCACTCCAAGGCTCCACTCTTCAGTTCGTAGATAAGACCAATAACGAGAACAAAAGTAAAAAAGAGCATGGGGCCAAGAACGGGAATACCGGCGAAGGAAAGTTCTCGATGGGTGAGGACCCAGGGGATGAGAAAAACGACATCGATATCGAAAAGAATAAAAAGCATCGCGGTTACATAAAATTTTACTGAGTAGCGAGTTGTACCTTCAACTTCGGAGGACAAACCGCATTCGTATGGAGAATCTTTGATTTTGCTACGGGAGGCTTTTTGCCCAAATAAATGACTAGCGAAAAGAATGCCTATACCGATTCCGACTGCTAGAACAATCTGGATTAAAACGGGTAAGAAATCAGGTAAGCTCACTCTTTTTTGATGATCTCAAAAGAAGATTTAGGCAAGAAGAAATCAAGGCGATTAGGTACTAAGTTTTGAAATTCTCTGGCTTGCCAATCTGTTCCCTGACGGAATAAGATTTGATTCATGACTAAGAAATCGGAACATAGTGAAAGAAAATTTTCTCCCCAACGCCTCAAGAGAGGTTTTACCCTAGTTGAGATTTTAATTGTTCTCGCCTTAATCGGAATTGTTGCTGGTTTGGCGATGTCCAACCTTGGAGAAATTTTTGGTGGTGGGAAAGTCAAAGCTGCCCAGACTTGGGTGAATAGCACCGGCGAGGCTTATGTGAACAGTTATTTAGCGATGGTGGGTGATTACCCCAAAAGTTTAGCGGATTTACAAAACCCACCGAATGGATTGCCCCCATTTGTGAAAAGGGCTTCGGATTTACAGGATCCTTGGGGCAAGAACTACACTTACCAATACCCTGGAACTCG
>JAQCIX010000214.1 GCA_027593365.1 Verrucomicrobiota bacterium | reverse complement strand
GATTCGAGAGATTCATGACCAAGACAATCGTTTTGGTAAAGGTGCCTATTACTTTATTCGAGAAGCCCTAGATCATACCTTAAAAAACATGGAAAAACAGCAACAGGGCAAAGGTGGTCATGTTTCTGGAAACGAGCTTTTGGAGGGGATTCGTGAATACGCACTCGAAAGGTTTGGCCCCATGACGATCACCCTAATGGATCATTGGAATATTCGAAAGTGCCGCGATTTCGGCGAAATTGTGTTTAATTTAGTGGAGCACGGAATTCTGGGTAGAACTGAAAATGATTCACTGGAAGACTTTGAAGGAGGGTACGATTTCCAACAAGCATTTGCCGATCCATTTCTTCCTCGCTCACAGAAAAACGCACCTCCTGAACTGAATTAATATTCGTGATTTATTTTCACCCCCCCAGGAGAAAATAAATCAGGTACACGAGTGCGATTAATCCAACTGCTTTGTAATACACGCCTAATCGCTTTTGATTAGGACCCGTACCAAACATCCCCCCGTTCTCGAAGGAGGGTAAATCTTTAGGAATGATCTTCGGATTACAAACTGGACATTCGGACCCATCCTTTTTGTGCCACTCAAAGTCACACTTTTTGCAGGTTAAAAAGTCATTATTCATTCATTCAAAAAGCATCGAATATTATTTGACCTTGCACAAATTTGATAAATTAAAAAGAAATACGGGACGTGCCCTGCCCGTGAAAGGCCAAAATCCATATCAATCATCGAAAAATCCATCATCTTATTGGATGGCTTGGATGTTTTTGATCTTTTTTTCAACTCCCAATGCCTGGAGTTCTGCCTCAACTCAAGATCTTTCCTTTGTACAGGGAAAAGCTCTCGAGGGGGATAAATACTATCAGGGTGCCCTGGCTCTGTTTTACAAGTACGGAGAGAAGGGCTTACCAATCGACTTAGCTGAATCTGAAAGATGGGCCAAGCTTGCAGCCAAATCAGATGGTGGCATCGGTATGGCAGTACTCGCTTCGATCGAATTAGAGAGAGACAAAGTAGAGCGGGGTCAATTCCTCTACGACGAGGCTTACCTGCATTCTAACCTTAGAGATTTGGCCAAGGCCAAAGATCCGGTTGCCCTTTTTTGTGTTGGTCTGATGGAAATTGATAACCCACCCAGAAATGTCGAAAAGGGCATGCGCAATTTGGAGCGCGCTGCGAACCAAGGATTGGCCACTGCACAGGCAACGCTTGGAATGATTTATTTCACCGGCATTGGAGTGCCAAGAGATCCTAAAGAAGCGATCGGTTGGTGCTCCAAGGCTGCTCGTCAAAGGCTCCCCCTGGGTATGTTTTATCTTGGCATGGCTTACTCATCCGGAGATGGCGTTGCTCGCAACAACGATTTCGCCAATCGCTGGATTCGGGCTGCTGCTGATAAAGGATTGGTTATGGCACAACTAACACTTGGTATGAAATTAGCCCTTGGCGACGGAATCGAGCGCAATTTGGATCACGGTGTTCAGTGGTTAAGACAAGCTGCTAATTCTGGTTCCGCTGAAGCGGCCTTGCAACTCCGACGTTTTGAGAACCTTCTGGTCAAAGCTCCCAATCGGTCATCCTCCATATCAGATAATGAAAAACAGGGAGTAAATCGATTGGCTCAGAATTCAACTCTGCCCAAGAGCCAAGAAAAGACCAAGCCTACATCTCCTCGTGTTCCGATGCCTCGAAAAATTAACCCAGCCTCGTCAACCGACCCAGTGCAAATGGCTCTCGAAATGTTGACCTTGGAAAACAATGAAGCCGTTGCCAAAAAAATGCTCAAAGAAATTGCTGGTCAGGGGCGGTCGGATGCATTGCGTGAACTTGGGCTTTTGCACTACAAAAGACAGGAATTTGACCAAGCCAGGGAAAACTTTCTCAAAGCAGCCTTGGATAAAGATCCACAGTCTATTCGTTATTTAGGCATCATGCATTTTCTCGGACAAGGGACGGATCAGGACTACGCAAAAGCAGAGGATTGGTTGTCCCAGGCACTGTTACTTGGCGACAATGAATCCAATCGCTACCTGCGTATTGCCAGGCAGTTCAATCAATAAGTCTGTTAACTCCTCCTCTAGGGAGGACATGAATTAAAGAGAAAGGTTGCTCTTCAAGGAGAGAACTGCCTTTTCCACATTCTCCCGATGCCCAAAAGCACTGAGACGGAAAAATCCTTCTCCGGCCGGTCCAAACCCTGAACCGGGGGTGCCCACCACATGACATTCGCTAAGCAATTTGTCGAAAAACTCCCAGGAAGTAAGGTTGCCCGGTGTCTTCAACCAGACATAAGGAGCGTTGCCCCCGCCATAGGTGGTAATCCCAAGCGATTTTAGCCCCTCATTAATGATTCGAGCGTTTTCCAGATAAAAGGCGACTTGGGCGTCGGTCTGCTCACGACCCTCCTTGGATAACGCAGCGAGCCCACCCGCCTGCACCACATTGGATGCACCGTTAAAAAATGTGTTCTGCCGGCGAGTCCAAAGAGCGTGAACTTTCCCTGCCTCGGAATCCTCCGTCCGCAAAGCTTTGGGTACGATGGTCCAGGCAAGCCGTACGCCTGTGAATCCAGCGGTTTTGGAGAAACTGTTCATCTCGATGGCACAGGTCTCAGCCCCCTCAATTTCATAGATGGAACGGGGAAGATCAGGATCGGTGATAAAAGCAGCATAGGCAGAATCAAAAAAGATCACCGCTTTGTGCTCGTTGGCGTAATCAACAAATTTTTTCAACTGCTCCTTGGTCGCCACCGCCCCGGTGGGGTTGTTGGGACTGCAAATATAAATAAGGTCGACTTTGCGATCAGGGAGTTCAGGGAAGAAACCATTT
>JAQCIX010000021.1 GCA_027593365.1 Verrucomicrobiota bacterium | reverse complement strand
GATACAATCATGCGGAATGCGTCTTTGTTGCCATCAAGAACGGAGGCAACGACCCGGTCGGGGTTAAAGGGCTTGTTCGGGGTGTCCATGTACATTCCTAAATGTATCCCGAAACGCTTTTCTTATAAACCCCGTTATTTGATTCCTTCTGAGGGAACCAATTAACCTTGGGGTTATTTTTTGTCTAACCGATGATGACGAAGGAACCGTTGATGAAGGTCCTCGAGAATTTCTGGATGACGATCCGCCACATTCTTTTTCTCCAATGGGTCAGATACTAGGTTGTACAAGCTCCAGTCTTCCTTTTTTGCCGGTGCTTGCCTGGAGTAACTAACTGCCTTCCAGTCCCCGTGCCGAACGGCCCGGCGATAATTGCTCTGTACCCAGTAGAAGTCTCGATCCGAAGCTTTTGCACCGTTCAGAATGGTGGGGGACTGATCAATCCCATCCCAGGATAGCGGGTCGGTTCTTTCGAATCCAACTACTTGAGCAATTGTGGGAAACCAGTCCACGATGTGCATGGGGGTATCGATTTGTTGAGGCTTAATTTTTTTGGGCCATAACGCAAACCCAGGTACCTTGATGCCTCCTTCATAGACATCCATTTTGCTTCCTCTCATCGGAATGGGTTGGTTGAAGTTGGTGAGTTTTAGGTCGTCGGGGTAGGCATTGCCCGGCCAATTGACCTGCGGGCCGTTGTCGGATGAAAAAAGGAGGAGGGTGTTTTCGTATAAATTTTGATCTTTCAGGGTATCGATGACTCGGCCGATGGCATGGTCCAAGTGGTGCAGGGCGGCGAGGAATAATCTTTTTTCCGGGTCTTTCTCTTCTTGAATTTTCCCTAGCGGATCATTGAACCATGGAATATTGTCCTCATTTCGCCAGCGATTTGGGTTTCGCCGGTCCAACCGTGTCGGTTGGTCATGAAACTTTCCCCGTTCATCCAAAGGGGTGTGCACGGCGGTGTAGGGTAAATAGAGGAAGAAAGGATTGTCTCTTTTTTGACGAATAAAACGGATGGCATCATCGGTGATCAGTTGGGTGGTGTGAACCCCGTTCTCACTGCCTTCAATGAGTTGATGGTTGCGATGCCAGGTATGAAAGAGAGGCCCCTTGCGGTAACCGTGGTTGTAATTTCCAACGGCTCCGGAAAGGCAGCCATAGCTTTGATCAAATCCAAAATAGTTGGGCCCGTGATCAGGCGAGCTGCCCAGGTGCCATTTCCCAGACAGGCAGGTATCGTACCCCTGTGATTTGAGCATGGAAGCAATGGTTGGGGTGCCTTTGGGGAAGGCTGGATTGGTGCTGGCAGCTGTGGCATGGGGGCCGAACCGGCTTGGGTACCTGCCCGTCATCAGGGCCACCCGGGTGGGGGTGCACTGAGCCATGACGTAGTGGTTGCTGAAGAGAGCTCCGCTTTGGGCAAGTTTGTCCATATTTGGAGTGTAGACCTTGGGGTTGTTGTAGCCTATGTCTCCCCAGCCCTGGTCATCGGTCAGGATAATGATTACATTGGGCTGGGCTCCAAAAAGCTGAGCCCAGATCAGGAGTACTGGAAGCAAGAAAAACCAGTTCATGGTTCCTTAATCTTTCTTGTTTTCTCGCTGATGATCGAAGTGATGGACGAGGGAGTAAGCCCGCTGGTTGATTTCTCCCATCGATTCCCAGAGGATGTCGTAAGGCTCGCTCTCTTCGTCGATGATCCCGGCGTTGTTATGTGAATCCCGGTACTTAAACCAGTGCCACCCGATGCAGGATGGAATTTGCAAAAGCCCCAAGCTGAAGTGTTGGTAAAATTTCGCCCGGTCCGCCTGGGTGCGGACTGGGAAGCCAGCCCCGAATCCCTCTACGGGCAGGTCGCTGTCCTCTGCCATGGCATACCATTCGGTGATCAGGATGGGTTTGCCGGCCTGAGTAGACCAGTTTTCGATCCGTTCCTTTTCCGGGGTCCAGCGATGGTAGTAATTGACCGAGATGACATCGGCATGCCTGCCCGCAGCCACGAAAATTTGCTCGGAATGAAGGGCTTTACCATGAAAACGGGTGCCGAGGTAGAGGTGGTTGGGATCGTTTTTCTTTAGGGCACTAGCTACCTTGCGGTAATAGGTATCCACCACCAATTCGAGGAAGTCACGGTCTTCCTTCCATCCCGCTTTCTTTACCTTGCGGTCTTTGAGAAACTTAAAGGCAGCCAGATGATTGGGGTCATCCTTGGGGTGGGAAAGGTAGAGCTCGACAATACCTTTTTCCCGGAAGGGCAATTCGTTGTCGGAGAAGTGGCCCAAGAGCCATGGGTCCTCGCTGGTCGTGCGTGCGTCTTCAAACAATTGTTCGCAAAAAGATTCAAATTCTGGATCGAATGGGTAGAGCACTGGGTGATCTCCGGTAGCGGCATGCCTTTTTTTACGATCGTTACGGTAGTGGGAGGAAATATTCCATCTTAGGCAGTAAGCAATAGGCCGATCCAGTTCCCGAATCACATCTGCAGAGGACCAGGACCCAGCGGTGTTAAAGCCATATTTTCGAAGCCGTCCTGTGGCTCCCTTCGCCCAGGCGAGCGTGTCCCTGTTTGCCGAACTTTCCGGTCCTCCGTCCTCTGGGCTAACCGAGTTGATCCCGATGGAGAGCAGGGGGTATCCCTCTGGATCGACCGCCCACCAACGCCCAGAGGTTTTTTCAACCCGGAAAAAGCCGGTTGCCTCCAGCCTTTGATGGCGCCAACCACCGTACAGACCCACCTTGTTTTGTACTTCTTGCGTGTAGCCTGCTAAGTCCCCCAGGGTGAGGCACTCCTCCTTCTCGTAGGTTCCTTTCCGTAAAACCTCAGCCTTTTGGGCCGCACCGAGATAGGGGCCAATAAAGGTCGCGAGGAGCAGGGGAGCCTTGGTGAGCAAAATTCGCAGAAGCATGCTCTGAAACCTAGGCAATCAGATCCTTGACCACATGCGAGTGATCCACTCCGGTCAGTTTCCAATCCAGCCCCTGATGCTTGACGGTAAAAAACTCGTGCTTAATCCCAAGCAGGTGAAGCATAGTGGCGTGGAGGTCGTGTACATGAACCTTGTCTTTAACTGCATGGTAGCCAAGTTCATCAGTTTCACCGTATCCAAATCCACCCTTGGTTCCCCCTCCTGCCATCCACATCGAAAACCCCTTGATGTGGTGATCCCGGCCGATTTCTCCCTTTCCTTGGTACATGGGTGTGCGTCCAAATTCTCCCCCCCAGATTACGAGAGTGTCATCGAGCATGCCTCTTTGTTTGAGGTCCTGAATCAGGGCCCAGGTGGGTTTGTCGGTGAGTTGGCAGCATTGTCCCATGTATTTTTCCAAACCTCCGTGGTGGTCCCAGCCACGGTGATACAAGTGAATGAAGCGAACTCCTTTTTCGGCCAGTTTGCGGGCCAGCAGGCAGTTGGACGCATAGGAGCCATCCCCCGGTACTGCTCCGTACATGTCGAGGATATGCTGGGGTTCGCCGGAGGTATCCATCAATTCCGGTACGGAGGTTTGCATCTTGAATGCCATTTCGTAGGCGGCAATGCGGGTATCGGTCTCGGGGTCGTTGATCGCCTGATTACGGTGGCGATCGAGAGCGGTGATCGCATCGACCAACTTTTTCTGATGGCTGGCACTCACCCCTTTGGGGTTTCGTACATAGTGAACCGGGTCGCCGGTGGAATTAAACTCCACACCCTGAAATTTACTGGGAAGAAAACCAGCGGACCATTGGCGGGAAGCGATGGGCTGAGGGTTGCGTCCGCCCACACTGGTCATGACCACAAATCCAGGCAGGTCCTCCGCCTCGCTGCCCAGCCCATAGTTCACCCAAGCTCCCATAGAGGGCCGTCCGCTGATAGCGGTGCCGGTGTTCATGAACGTGTGAGCCGGGTCGTGGTTAATCTGCTCGGTTACCATGGAACGAACGATGGAAATATCGTCGGCCATCTTGGCCGTCCATGGAAGGTAATCGCTAACATACTGTTCTCCCTGACCGTACTTTTTAAATTTGGTCAGATGACCCTGCACCTTGAGCTCCTTGCCCTGCAATTGAGCAATGGGCTGTCCCTTGGTGAAAGATTCGGGCATGGGTTGCCCATGAAGCTCATCAAGCTTGGGCTTGTAATCAAAAGTTTCGAGGTGGGAAGGCCCTCCAGCCATACAGAGAAAAATGACCCGTTTTGCCTTCGCTTTAGGGAGGAGGAAACTTGGCTTGGCTGCATCCCGTGCAAAAAGGGAGTTGAGAGCGGCACTGCCGAGGCACAGCCCAGAGCCGGCAAGAAAGGCCCGGCGGTTGATGGCATTGGCGAGAAGGGAAGGGTTCATCGTCTTAAATTGGTTTCGGCAAGGTTGAGCACGGCCCGGGCCACCGGTGTCCAGTCCGTCTCCGTTGAAGGTTCTTTAATCTCCAGTAAAGCAGCTAAGGTTTTCTGTTCGAATGTATCCGGCTGTCTGGAGACTGCATGTTGAAATGCATAGCTGAGACGCTCTTCGACAGAGGAACCACCCTCGCTGGTAATTTTTTCGGCAAAGGACTTGGCTGCTTCCAGAAAGGTTGGGTCATTGAGCAGTACAAGGGCAGCGAGAGGGGTGTTGGATTGGGGGCGCTCCGCGGAACATTCCTCCCGGCTTGGGGCATCAAAGGCCTTGAGCATGGGGTGGAGAAATTGTCTTTGCCAGTGGACATAGAGCCCCCGTCGCCAAAGAGCCTCTCCTTTGTCTGGCTCATATGTTCTTTGAGGAAAGTTGAGGTGACGATAGTACCCGAGGGGCTGTAAGGGTTTTACGCTGGGTCCCCCGATGGTGGGAACAAGTAATCCGCTAATCGCAAGAGTGTTGTCGCGCACGAATTCCGCGGGCAGGCGGCGGGCAACCTGGAAGCTGAACTCCCCAGACGGAGGCAGGGTGGACTGCCGATAGGTTTTGCTGAGAAGAATGTCTCGGATGAAGGCTTTGAGGTCCCAATTTTTTTCGATAAGAGAGAGAGCCAGCTTGTCCAGTAATTCGGGATGGTCCGGCGGGGTGCCTTGTCCCCCAAAGTCGGTCAGGTCAGGTGCTAGGCCTTTACCGAAAAAGAGATACCATAAACGGTTGGCAAGCACCCGGGCGTTGAGCAGACCGATCCCGCTCTCGGTGTCTGTAAGCCAATTGGCGAGGTCGAGCCGGGACAGTCTTTCTTTATCGGATTGAATGCTTCCAAGAAATTCTGGGACGGATGGCAATACAACTGGCCCGCTATCGTCCATCCAGTTCCCTCTCGGGAGAACCCGCATGGTGCGAGGTTTAACCGCCCGGGAAACCATGGTCCAAATACCTTGGTTTTCCACTTTTTTCTTTTTGCCAACTAATTCACGGTAGCGATCGATCGTAGCCTGGTCGGTCAGTTCGAGATATTTGGGTTCCAGTTCGGCGAGTTTCTTTTTCCAGTGTGCCTTCTTTTCCTTTTTCGCTTTGTTCAGCTCCCGTGCAAATTTTGATTGATTTGCGTCGAGCTCATTGAATTTTTGTTGAATATCTCTGGGCAGGGAGTGGGCAATTTCTTGGGAAAGCTGATCGAGTTTTGCTTGTTGTTCAGGCGTGAAGATTCGGATTTCAGGAGGACGCTTGGTGGGCAGACTATTGCCATTGAAACCACGGTCTCCAAGGTCGGCAAAGAAAGATGCCAAAGCGTAATGATCTTTGATGGTGTAAGGATCATATTTGTGGTCGTGGCATTGAGCACACCCAACTGTGGCTCCCATCCATACTTCCGATACATTGCGTACCCGGTCGGCGGCATAGATGGCATCGTATTCCTTGAGTTGCAGGCCTCCCTCGTGAGTGGTCTGGAGGAGTCGGTTGTAACCGGATGCCACCTTTTGCTGGGTGGTGGAACCGGGTAGAAGGTCGCCGGCCAACTGCTCGCGGGTAAACTGGTCAAAGGGCATGTTGTTATTAAAAGCTTGGATGACCCAGTCGCGGTAGGGTGATATGTTATGGGGTTGATCTCCATGGTACCCGACGGTGTCCGCATATCGCACCAGGTCCAGCCAGTAGGTGGCGAGGCGTTCGCCAAAGTGGGGAGAGTCGAAGAGGTCTTCGATTATTCGGGAATAGGCTTGTTCGGATGGATCGGATGCAAAGGACTGAACCACCTCGGGTGCTGGAGGTAGGCCGGTCAGGTCGAAGTGCAAACGGCGTACGAGGGTGACGGGGTCGGCCTCTTTGGCGGGGCGTAAATTTCTTTTTTCGATGTCGGCGAGAGCGAATGGGTCAATCCAGTGAGTCGACCATTGCTTGTCCTTTACCTCGGGAGTAGGATGATCAACTGGAGGAACATAGGCCCAGTGATCCGCCCAGGCAGCCCCTTCCTTGATCCATTGTTCGAGGGTTTCCTTTTCCTTTTGGGTGAGTGGTTTACCAATTTCTGGCGGGGGCATCAGCTCATCTTCCTCCTCAGAGTGGATGCGATAAATCATCTCACTATCCTCGGGACTACCTGCTACAATCGCCATAAGATCATCGTTCTTGGCTTCCGCTTCAAGATCGAGCCGTAGGTTGGCTTTGCGTCCCTCTTCGTCGGGACCGTGACAAGCAAAGCACTTGTCCGAGAGGATTGGGCGGACATCCCGGTTGAAGTCCAACTTACCAAAGGACAGCACAACTGGAATAACCAGTCCACAAACAAAGGACAAATAGTGCATTACAAGTGTAAAGCTATTCATATCCTTTATTTTTTCAACGGATAAAATCCGAAAGGAATTAAAAAGAATGAAGAGGTTGCCAGAGGAGAAAGGATTTCCTCCCGGAGAAGATGGTTATTTTAGGGCGACAAAAGTAGGGGCCTTGGGAGTTCCTGCTTCGAAGAAATCTTTAATTTCTTTCGCACTTAGGTAGCGATCCCAAATCATGAATTCATCAATTTTACCACACAGGTTTCTCTCAAATTTATTGAGGTTATTGTCATACCAATTTCCCATTTTCACTTTGCCTGGCTCAATTTTGGTGATGGGGCCTTTCATAATAGAAGTCTTTTCTCCGTTTACCCGGCATAAGGAAGTTGTGCCAGATTCCGTGGTTTGGATTTGTGCACTTACAAAAATCCAGCGGTTATTCGTTACTGAACTGGCATACTCAGATGGCAATGAATTGATGCTTGGCATGGAGCAGTGCAGACCCCCTGCACGATTCGATTTGAAATGGATTTGCCCAGGCGTGCCCCAACCATCTGAGCTTAGGATGGAGGTAAGCTCGTTGGGCTGTTGGTTGATATTGATCCATGCTGCTATGGTCATTTCCTTAAAACTTCCATAAATTTCAAAATCGATTCTGGCCTTGGGGTTACTGAAGTCCTGGCTGTACTTTTTGGGCCAGCGACCACTGGACCAAGACGCAATGCTTCTTACCCCATGGGAGGCTCGCGGATTAGAGGCAAAGTTGCGCAGGCGATACCAGTTTAAGTTTTCTTTCTCGGTGAAACCTTTGGGCATGCAGGTTTTGTCAGCGGGAGTGTCGATATTCTCATCTTCCCAGCGGAGCATGGGGAAGTAGGCGATTAAACTGCTATCACTGGCCATTTTTCGAGCATGGTCAAGCCAGCGTAAGGTAGATAATTGTCCGGGTATTGGGAGTTGGGTTCTTTGGACAAAAGCAGACTTTTTTAGGATGCCGGAATCCAATCTGGCGGACTGCCTGTATTTTAAGTTTTTTAAAAGCTCCTGAGATCCAGGTTCGACCACATTGACTTCGCCGGAGAGGACATCCACCTGACTGAGTTTTTTGACAGGGTTGGCAGAGACAAAGAACTCTGTACCAAGGTCGACAAAATCGGCATCTTCGGTATGGACAGTAAATCCGTGAGCACTTTGCGGAATCACCGCTCTCACTTTACCCTGAGTCAGGTTCATATTTAATTCGTCTACAATGGAGAAAGTGGCGGGGCCTTCCATCAAGATCCTTGCGTTGTTCTTGTATTGAAGCTCGATAAATCCGGATTTGAGCTCATACAATCCTTTATCCAAGGCCGAGTGTTTGGGAGCATGATTGGAGGAGAACTCAGCCTTGTAGAAATCAATCAACTGGGCGATGGGTTGGGTTTGATGATGGCCGTTGGAAGTAAATTTTTGACCATGATATTCGTGGTTATGGGAGAGCTTTTTACTCCATGCAATCAGAGCGAGTACCAGGCAGGCAGCGGCAACCATCCATGGGAGCAGAGGGTGGGGCTGGTTACGGGAGGCAATTTCTGGAAGTGGTAAAGATGCTTTTTCATGAAGGGCACTGTCGAGAAGGGTTGCCTTTCTGAAATAGTCACGGGCTTCCCGGCTGGAATCCAATAACTGATTGATCGCAACTATATCCTCTTCCGAAAGATTGCCCTGTATGTAGCGGTCGATTAAGTATTGGTCTGCTTGTTTCACGATTGATCAAGGGAGTGTTCCGCACTCATACACTCGGTAAGTTTTAATCTCAAGCGCCGAAGTTTTTGATAGAGAGCATCAGGAGTTTTTCGTAAACTTTTGGCGATCGCTTTAATTGATTGGCTGGGATCGTATGCAAGGAGGAGGAGATTGGAATTGGCCTTGGAAATTTTGCCTAGGCACTGGTCGAGGGTGGAGAGGTATTTTTCCCTGATGTTCGAATCGTCCAGTGCTTCAGCGGTGATTTTTTCGACTATGGATTGATCCAGGATCATACGGTCTCGGGCTTTCGTCTGGCGGTATTTTAGAATCTCGTAGCGTGCAATGACACACATCCATTTACCAAAATCTGATTCTGGTTTTTGGAGGTCACTGAATTTTTGCCAAGCAACAATACTTGTTTCCTGCATAATTTCAGCAACAGACTCATTATTTTGTACGCCAGATCTGACAAATGCCCGTATCTGTGGCTCATGCTTGGCATGCAAGCGAAGGAAATCTTCGCTCGAATCTGACGGAGGGGGTGTCATTCCTTAAGAAATAGAGTCTTATTTCTGAAAGAATGATACAACTATAAATTTTGATGATTAATCCCGGGTAGAGGCAGACCGCGTTCTCCTCAATTGCCCTATGAGAAGGAGTTAGCCCGAAATTCCTCCACCCGGGAAAAGTCAAAATTGTTTTCAAGGTAGTCCAAAATCCTGATTGTTACTTGCACAGAATAATGCCCTTAGGTCACAGAGTTCTGCTGTCAGTTTTACAAAAGGCTTGGGCATTACACCCTACCACAACGAAAGCTCCTTAAATCTGACGAAAAAAAACGAACTTTTTTACTTTTTACTTAAAATTTGCATGCGATGGGTGGTTCGACAGCCCGTTTATCATGCTAAAAGAGAAAAAAATTATTGAAATCGCAGGGAGGCCAAGTTCATCAACCCATTACTCACACCAGGGTTGTGGAAGCAGACATAGAGATCGTGGCGCCCCCCGCATTTCTCCAATTCAAATTCCTGCTCAATATAATCTTTCCAGCTACCATTGGCATGAATGGTTGCCTTGCCGATGATTTCGCCACGTGCTGAACCCAGCCTGAGATGAATTTCTCCACCGGCACCCCCACTTGCGACCCGGGCAGAAACTTTGGTAATTCCATCGAGGTTAATTTTTTTGAAGGAAATAAAATCGCCGTGTCCAATTTGGCTGACTGTGGACTTGGATAGTGTGACTCCCTGATGATGATCAGCAGAGGAACCATGGACAGTTTTACTCCGGAGCCGGATCATTTGGGTTCCCCGGAGAGGAGCCACTGGAAGTACCCCCCTGTCCAGGTAGCTGGCTTCCAGAAATAAGTTGTAGCCAGTCTTGCCACTGAATCCATCAGGCTTCTTTGGATTGATCGAGCCAGCAGTTCCCGTTTGGATGGATTGATCGTTTACGGTCAGAGAGAAAATCCAGTCCACCATTTGCTTAGCCTGAATCAGGTTGTGCTGAGGGTGGGGCATCATCGGAATTTGTCCCCACACCCCAGTAGAGCCATGAAGGATGCGCTGGGCGGCTTCATTTTTTGCTTTCTTCACACCATCATATCGCATCGCAATTTCGGTGAAGGTGGGTCCGACCAGTTTTTGATCAACTGAGTGGCAATTAAAACAATCACTTTTCTTCATTAAGGAAAGACCGGGAGCCTGTTCTCCCCGAAGAGTGGAAGGCATGGGGGCTCCGTTCTGTGGACGGATTTCCTGTTGAAGAGAGACCCTTGCTGCATCGATTTCGGTATCCTCCTGATCGCTCACTTCGACTTTCCAGGCGAGGGGTTTGCCGAATTCAAAAAAGTCCCCGTCCTGTGGGTATTGAAGATTAACTTGAGGTGCGCTGTTGCCTACAGAAATGGATAATGATGCCTCGCTGTAGCCACCCTTCTGGTCACGCACGGTTAATTTGACCTGATGATTACCAAAATCCGCAAAGGTCAGGGTGGGGTTTGGCTCGGTGGAGAGGATGGATCCATCTCCGGGTACCTTACTCCACTCGTAGATGAGTTGATCGCCTTCATCCGGATCATAGGTTCCTTGGGTGGAAAGGTCCACCACCAGTGGGGCTTTTCCCGCAGTTTGATTCGCAGAAAGTTGGATCCGGGGTGTCCGGTTGCCCCGAAGATAATCTATTCGTACGATCTTAGCGTCATCGTTTTTTCCCCAGGTGGTTCCGTATTCGATCAGGTAGAGGGCACCGTCGGGTCCAAAGGTCAGATCGATCGGGCGGATGAATTTGCGGTCGGGCATAAAGCGTTCGAGCTTCATTAAGTTTTCATTTTCATCGAGGCGGGCGGTAAAGATCCAGTTTCTGGTCCACTCATAGATAAACAAAGAATTATCCAAATGTGAATGAAGTTGGGTCTTGCTTTTCAATTTCTCATTGTAATGAAAAACGGGTCCCGCACAGGCAGTGCGTCCTCCTGTGCCCAACTCCTCAAACTCGGGGGTACCCCGGGTACGGTACCAGATGAAGGCTGGGTGGGCCTCGGGTAGGGTAATATTTCCCGCCACATAGCGGGAGCGGTTTACCGGTGCCTGGGGATTGTTGGGTGGGGATAGTTCCGAAGTATTAAAATCCCGGATGGGGTAGGCGAAATTATTTCCCACAAAATAGGGCCAACCAAAGTTGCCCGCTTTTTTGGCCTGATTAATTTCATCATGTCCGGCGGGGCCGAGCTCGCTTTCGTTGTAGGCGTCCGGTCCCACATCCCCCCAGTAAAGAGTGCCTGTCTTTTGATTGATGTTGATCCGCCATGGGTTGCGGCATCCCATCACATAAACCTCGGGTAATCCTTTAGTGCCATCTTTAGGAAAGAGGTTGCCCTCAGGGATTTCGTAGGAACCATCGTCGGTGGGACGGATGCGCAAAATCTTCCCGTTGTGACTGAATGGATTGGAAGAAGACTTTTCCGCACTTAAGGGATGTTTCCCTGGTCGGTCATCGATAGGGGCATAGCCTTTGGAGTCTCCTCCCGGACTGGTATCGTCTCCAGTGGAAATAAAGAGGCAACCATCGGGGCCAAATTCGAGGGAACCTGCATGATGGGCAGACACTCCGAACATTTCATGAAATTGGAGGAGCACTTTTTCGCTCCCCTTCACCAGTTCATTGCCTTTGAGGGTGAATCGGGAAGTGCGTTGGGAGGTCATTCCAATTGGGGAGTATTGTAAATATACCCATCCATTTTGGAAAAACTGAGGGTCGAGTGCGAGACCGATCAGGCCCACTTCGCCACGGCGGGCGACATCGAACTTATGAATCAAAACAGCTTCCTGGGATTCAGGTAGAAAGACCCGGAATTCGCCATTTAACTCGATGAAAAAGATGCGCCCGTCTGGAGCGACCGCTAATTCCATGGGTTGATTTAACTGTTCCAGCAGGGTGACTGCTGTCAACCTACCGGGGTCAAAAGGGTCGGCATGCAGAGGAAGAAAAGAAATCCAGAGTAGCAGGACTGAAAAAAGTAACCGAATCATCTTAGCATTCAACCCGACTGCGTGCTTTCTCACAATAAATTATCGATTAAATATGCGTAAAGTTTCTTTCGATTTGCGTCATTGTGGGTTGGGTCCTCCTGTATGGAAATCTTTCTTACATAGATTTACCCCAAATAAGTTTGCGTGTTTTGAGGAAGGGTTTTTGAAAGTAGGTCGGGTTGACCCAAACCAACTCACTTTTTCACAACAACTAAATAAATGTCAGATTCAAATTTACTTACCGTACAGCAACATATTTTGCGCGAGCAACTTCGCTTTTCTGGAGCCTCAGGAGAATTTTCTTTCCTACTTTCAGGAATTACCCTGGCCACCAAAATTATTCAGGCTCAGGTACGCAGGGCTGGCTTGGTCGATGTGCTGGGTGAGCATGGGGATGTCAATGTGCAGGGTGAAATCCAGCAGAAACTCGATGTAATCGCTAACGAGGCTATCGTCCAGGCCCTGACCAGTAGGGCAAGTGTGGGCGTTCTGGCATCCGAAGAAAATGAGGAAGCAATGATTGTCCACAAAGGAGATAAGGAGGCCAAGTACGCGGTGGTCTTCGATCCGTTGGATGGATCTTCTAACATTGATGTCAATGTCAGTGTGGGTACCACTTTTTCGATTTTGCGTAGACCGGACGACGCCTCATTGGATAGCCCCGAAGCTTGGGTGTTGCAGCCTGGTTCCGAGCAGGTTGCCGCCGGTTATGTGGTCTATGGTTCTTCCACAATTCTCGTTTACAGTGTGGGGCATGGAGTGCACGGATTTACTCTGGATCCTGCGATCGGAGCCTATGTGCTGAGCCATCCCAATATGACGATGCCGGATCGTGGAAAGTATTATTCGGTTAACGAAGCCAATGCAGATAGTTTTCCTGATAAATACAATCGCTACCTTGCCGGTCTGAGAAACGGACAGTATGGCCAGAAATATTCCTCCCGTTACATTGGTTCGATGGTGGCCGATTTTCACCGCACCCTCCTTAAGGGGGGTGTTTTCCTCTATCCTCCTACCGAGGATAATGCCGAAGGTAAACTTCGTCTGCTTTATGAGGCTAATCCAGTCGCTTTTCTTGCCGAGCAGGCTGGTGGGGTAGCCTTAGACGGAGAAAAACGGATTCTTGATATTGCTCCTGACAGCATACACCAGCGTGTACCGTTGGTGGTGGGCAGTAAGGCGGAGATGGCGGACTTTGCCGCCTTGGAAGACTAATCCTTACTCAGGCCGATGTGCCGGCTGACAATTGCACCTAGAGAATTTCCAATAATTCACACTCGAAGATAAGAGTATCTCCGGGCTTGATTTTGCCACCAGGGCGGGGGTTGTCCCCGTAGCCGAGTTCACTGGGTATATAAATACGAATCTTTCCACCAACCTGGGTCTTGGTTAGTCCTCCTGAAAAACCTTTAATCACCCCATTCATAGGAAAGCTGGCAGGTTGCCCACGGTCAACGGAACTATCGAAGACCGTGCCATCAATTAAAGTACCGTGGTAGTGTAATCGCACGGTATCTTCCATGGTGGGGGTTACTCCCTTACCTTTTTGCAGGATTTCATAAAAGAACCCGGAAGGATCTTTTTGAACTCCTTTCTGATTGGCGAGGAGAGCGAAGAATTCCTTTGATTTCACCTTGTTTGCCTCAGCTGCCTTGGCCTGGTCTGCCTGAGCAGCTTCACGCACAGCTTGCATTTTTTCCATCATGACTGCTTGGACCTTAGGTTGCAGGGCTTCGATTTGGGGAGGGATAGTGTCGAGATTAAATCCCTTGGTTAAACCGCGAAGGATCGCCCTCTGTTGCACGGAGTCAAACCCCATTTTGTGAAGTCCCGACCCGTGGGAAATCATTACTCCAATCGCTTCATACACTTCTTGGTCTGCGTTAGCGGATAATGCTTTTTTTTCTTTTTGAGCAATGCTTGCATGAGCCAAAAGAAAAGTGGTCGAAAATAAAGCGACCATGGATTGGAGAGATGGTTTATTTATCATCCCCCAACGCTCACAGGTTATCTTTTTTAGTCAAACCCCATATAGCTCATAACCTCAAAACCAAGAGAGTAGGCAGGGATGATTTTGAAAGTTCCTACTTGAAAAGATTTTCAAATATTAACTTTCTTCCGTGGACAAAAAAAGACTTTAGTAATAAGTCATCGGTTTCCTTTAGTACTGAAATGCAAACCTTACGCTCCTTTCTTTTAGTGATATTCACGCTGTGCCTGTTTTGGGTGCCCACCTTTGCCAATAAGGTTGTGTACAAGGGTTCCGATGGTCCGGGTAAGGGAAAACACTTGGTCCTTGTTGCAAGCGACCATGAGTATCGTGCAGAGGAGACCATTCCTGCGCTTGCCCGCATTCTTTCCGTCCATGGTGGTTTTGATTGCACAGTATTATTTGGAGTGACAGAGCAAGGGGATATTCAAGCGGGTATTTCTAATATCCCCGGCTTGGAAGTTTTAAAGGAAGCAGATGGTCTGGTGTTTTTTGTTCGTTTCTTGGCTCTGCCACCCGAACAGATGAAGCACTTGGACGAATATTTTGGTCGGGCCGGACCCGTGGTTGGACTACGTACATCCACCCATGCTTTTAAATATGACAAAAACCGGGCGAATGATCCCTATGCGAAGTATGATTTTAAATATTCTGGAAAAGATTTTAAGGGTGGATTTGGGGAACAGATACTTGGGCAGACTTGGGTGGGTCACTATGGGCAAAACCACAGGCAGAGCACCCGGATTGACTTGGTAGAAGCGAAGAAAAAGCATCCGATCTTGCGTGGAGTGAATCAGGTGCATGTGCAGGCGGGTGGGTACAATGCCGAACCCCAGCCAGACTGGAATATTCTGACCATGGCTCAGCCCCTGATGTCGATGGAAGCGGACGGTAAGGATGATCCGCAGAAGCCACCCAAGGCAAGTGAATGGACTCGTGAATACACCGGTAAAAACGGAAAGAAGGGGAGGGTGTTTACATCCCTATACGGGGCTTCCCAGGATTTGCTTAATCCTGGATACCGCCGTCTGATTTTGAACGGAATTTACTGGTCAGTCGGTTTGGAGAACGAAATAAAAGCGGACTCCAAGATCGATTTTGTCGGACCATACAATCCCTCCAAGTTTGAAAATCGCGGAGAGGTCAAAGGAGTGAAGCCTGCCATGTATGCCGATCTAAATGGACCGATCCCTGCCGATCCCAAGGGGGTAGTCCAAAAGGTTCAGTCGGTTACAGCGAAGAATCAAAACATTCGCATGGGTGCCCGTTACATCCGGGTGGAGATCGAGGATGATAACCGGATTCTCACCCTAAACGAAGTGGAGGTTACAAGTGGAGGGAAGAATATAGCTCCAAAGGGGAAGGCCACCCAATCGAGCACGGGTGCAGGTGGGGTTGCATCCCGGGCAATCGATGGAAATAAAGATCCCGACTACAATAAAGGCGGTCAAACCCACACCGATGGATTTGGGTCGGTCAATCCCTGGTGGGAACTGGATTTGGGCGGTGAGTATAAAATTGATGAGGTGGAAGTTTGGAACCGTAAAGGATATGAGTCACGGCTCAATGGGTTCACCATCCAGTTGTTGGACGCCAATCGTAAGCAGATTTACAAGAGCGGAAAAACCAAGGGTGCCCAGCGTACCAAGTTTACTTTAAGGTTTAGAACCGTAATCGATTTTTTCCTCTATAACGGACAGCGTGAGCCTGAGGTCGCCAAGTCGGTTCCTTTGAAGGCATCTGTACCCGATGGATACCGGGACGAATTACCCTTTGCGTTTAAGAAGGGAGATCGAATTGCTATTCTCGGGAATGGCTTAGCCGACCGTATGCAACATGACGGATGGACTGAGGCTCTATTGCAAAGTGAACTCACTGGGCAAGAAGTAATCTTTCGAAATATGAGTCTTTCCGGTGACCGTCCGAACAGTTATCCAAGAAGTGGCGGGTTTATGGAAATGAACGACTACCTTCGCCATGTGAAAGCGGATGCGGTCTTTGCCATGTTTGGTTACAATGAGTCCTTTGACGGTGAGAAGGGAACGGGCAGATACAAGCAGGATTTACTCAACTTCATCAAAAATATTCGGGAGACCCAAGCCAACGGGAAGAGTTTGCCCCGTATCGTGTTATTCAGCCCAATCGCATTCCAGAATTTAAAGGACCGGAATCTTCCCCGTGGAAAACTTCATAACAAAAACCTCGTCCTTTATGCAAAAGTTACCGAGGAAGCGGCTAAGCAGGCTGGTGTTGAGTTCGTTGACCTGTACAATCCTACCCTGTCAATTTTCCAAAAGACTTCTCAGCCACTAACAATTAACGGGGCCCACCTGAATGAGGAGGGTAATCGATTACTCGCGGAAATAATTGCTGGGGCATTACTTAAGAAAGAAGTCAAAGCAAAGCCGTCCCTAGAGCCCCTCCGCCAGGCAGTGTTGGATAAAAACTGGCACTGGTTTAACCGCTATCGGGCAACGGATGGAAATGATATCTGGGGGAGTCGTTCCAAGTTGCGCTTTGTGGATGACCAGTCCAATGCTGTAGTACTCCAGCATGAGCTTGTCATGCTCGATGTGATGACCGCGAACCGTGATCAGCATATTTGGAAGGTTGCTCAAGGTAAAAAAAGTAAGGTGGATGACAGCAATGTGCCTGCCCCCATCAAAGTTGTTTCCAATGTGGGGGGAGGAAGCATCAGTTCAAGTGCGATTAAGGAGGGGTCCACCAAATACCTGAGTCCTGAGGAAAGTTTAAAAAGCCTGTCTGTACGCGATGATTTTGAGGTGAATTTGTTTGCGGATGAAAAACAGTTCCCTGAATTGATCAATCCCGTGCAAATGCAGGTGGATACCAAGGGTCGTTTATGGGCGGCGGTATGGCCTACTTATCCAATGTGGGAACCAATGAAACCTATGAACGATGCTTTGGTCATTTTGCCCGATGACAACAACGATGGTAAAGCCGACCGGGTCATTGAGTTTGCCAAGGTGCACAACCCCGTGGGCTTTGAGTTTTGGAATGGAGGCGTGCTGGTAACATCTGGTCCGGACTTACTGTTTCTCAAGGATACCGACGGAGATGATAAAGCGGATGTACGCTATGTGATGTTGCAGGGATTGGGCACCTCCGACACCCACCATTCCGCCAACAACCTGATTTACGGTCCGGATGGTGGAATTTACTGGCAAAGTGGGGTCTTTCTTCAGCACAATCACGAGCATCCTTGGGGTGCGAGTCTCAAGACCACTGCCTCGGCGATGTACCGGTTTGATCCCCGCCGGCATACCATCGCGTTTCATGCCAGTAACAGCCCCAACCCTCACGGGATTGCTTTTGATTATTGGGGATATCACTATGCGACGGATGGAACGGGAGGGCGGGCTTTCCAGGTGTACCCGGATGGGAATTCATGGAAAATGCGACAATTGCTGGCCAAGGAAGTGCGCCCAGTGCCCGCATGTGAGGTTGTCTCGAGTGATAACTTTCCTGACTCTATGCAGGGCGATTTCCTCATTTGCAACACTATCGGGTTTCTTGGGGTGAAGCAGTACAAACTTCATCGGGATGGTGATTTTACTAAGACTTCCAAAAGC
>JAQCIX010000213.1 GCA_027593365.1 Verrucomicrobiota bacterium | reverse complement strand
ATATACTCTAGGGTAGGGAGAGATGTTGGATCGAAGAGTAGGATCCAGTTATCGCTAAAACTTTCAGTTGTTTGGTTTTTTTCCGAGTGGAGTGCACTCTTCGAAATGCAAACCCAGAAAAAGAAAATAAAAATCCTAGACATCGGTTCTCCTTACGAGATCCGATCTTGGACATCTTCAGCGATATCCTTTGTTTTCCAACGCATAAAAACTTTGGAAAAAAAGGTTTTGATGGTATTACGACTGGAACGGTTGCATCCGATGAAGCAAAAGAGAATCCCAGTCATAAAGTAGGTGGAAGGTTCGGGAACTGCTGAATATGTAAGATAGAAATCATTACCGTCTTGGTGAAATCCCCAATCACCATACCAATGCCCAAGGTAGTAAGAAATTGCATCGCTATTAATGTTAAAATTTGGAGTTCCCGTTATAGTGCCTGAAACATTAAGAAAATGAAACCCACTTGTGCCAGCGTAAGAATTGTAAGAGTTTGATGAGTTGGCAGGTTTTCCGTAGTAAGTTGAATTAGTGTCTAATCCAAAAGTCGTAGTGCCAATATTTCCAGATTGAAGAGGAACTATCTCAAGATCAAATGTACCCAAACTCGAGTTAAAGTCTACTAGAGTGAAATAGTCGTATCTACTGCCTTTATTGCTGCTATCAGGGGTAAAATTCCTAATTTCCCAAAGATAAGCAGTATTCGAATCGAAGTTTACTCTTCTTTGCCTAGAAAAACCTCTGGAACTGAGAGTGTTTGGAAAGATGTTCTCATCATCTGACACAATTGGGGTAATGGAACTAAAGATCTCCAAAGCATCCGATTCAAAAATATTGTAGTATACCGATGGCGTACTGGAGGTAATTCCTGAATATACAGGGTAAGAAGTCAGGACCTCGTTGTAACTCAAAATTTCAGTGGGATGTTTATCCTTAGGTTTACCAGCAGTTGTTCGAGAGTTTTCGGTTTGGTTAACCGAGGAGTCGTGAAAGAAAGCCTTAGGATGTGCGGGATAGGTTTGGATTCCTTCTAAAAGTTCATCCTGGTGGGACGAATCAATCAAGTTCGGATCAATCGGGTTATTAATTTGAGTGGTTGGTATGTGTTTGAGCGAATTTTCAATCAAATTGGTGAGGGCAAAATTATGATCTAATTCAGGATCTGAAGATTTGTCAGAAGGATTAAGAACCAAGTTTGGTTGCAGAACAGAGGAGGTTTTTGAGGTTTTGAATCCTTCGGGTATCCCAAAATCATCTTCGTAACTATTTAGATCTTTCAATTTGATTTTCTTCATATCCTGTTCGGAAATAAAAGCCTCTTTTTTGAGTTCGATCCAATCAGCATCCTGTTCCAATAACTGAAATGGGCTTTCGAGTTGAAGGTTTAGGAAATATTCGGAAGGAATTTTATCAACTTGAGGAACCTTCGGATAGTCAAGCGGATGCACATATTGGGCCCAGACCAACGAAGTAGGCATAATGAGCCCTAAGAGAGGTCCCAATATAAACTTTCTAACATGAAAACACACTAACATGTAGTTAACATAGATTTGCATAATGATACAGGTCCTTCTTCTAATTTTATTGTTTCTTAGAAAAAGGTGGTGTGCTGTCTGCAAAATTGGTTAAGAAATGTTATTATCTTTTAGCAAATGGTTTGGTATATAATAAAACTTATCTTAACGGCTGGAATAATTGTTATTATTTCGGAGGTTTCTAAAAGGCTTCCCTTGCTGGGAAGTTTAATTGCGTCGTTACCTTTGATTTCCGTTCTTGGGATGATTTGGATGTATGGAGAAACCAAAGATTTAATCCGGATTGCGGATCATGCGGAGGGAACTTTTTGGTATGTGCTTCCTTCCTTACCTATGTTTTTACTGATGCCCTTCCTTTTGCGTAAAGGGATCTCTTTTCCTGCTGCTTTATCAGCAGGGATCGCCCTTACGGGTGTTCTTTATTTTCTGATGACTAAGGTTTTAGCCAAATTTGGGATGAATTTATAGGGCCGATCCCTTGGCTGGATGAATCAACCATTGATCGTAAGCACTGTTCTGGGTGCATCAGCCGTCTTATTGGGAGCCTATGGGGCTCATGGACTTACCGAAAAGTTTTCGGATTTCCCCAGGATGGAAAGAGCTTACAATCATGCGGTCGACTACCAAATGTACCATTCATTGGTTATTCTGATTTTGGGAATAGCTTCTTTCATCCCAAATATCAGGTTGCCCCGGTATTTTTGGCTATCTTTTAGCGGTTCGATCTTGTTTTTTTCATTTCCTATTTATTTTTGGGTTTTTGGTGGGCCTGAATGGGTTCTAAAGTTTACTCCATGGGGAGGTGTTGGCCTCTGCATTTCATGGTTATTATTGGTTAGGCTTGCTTGGATTAATCGAGATCTAAAGTAAAAATTCGTTTATGAATAAAATTCTATTTATTGGCTTTTGGTTACTCACTTTGGTCGTAAGCTACTGGATTGGATTAAAATCTGATTCAGTTCGGGATGAAGCTCATGGTAATGATCTCGCAACCTTATCATCCCCGAAACCAATAGACCAAGCCGAGCCAGAATCCTACAACCTTGTTTCCAAGACAAGCCTGGGGCGACCTCAGTCCGATGATGTTTCCTTCGATGGTGGATTGAGCTCGATCGATGAAGGAATCGCAACTGTAGATGAATCTAGGACACTCGCGGAACGGCTGGTTTCTTCTGATCCGATCAATCGGTTGCAGGCGTTTGCTGAGTTACTCAAGAAGCCTGATTCATCTTCCATTGATTTGGCTTTGCAGGCATATGAGTCTTTACCTGGTGGACCGGGCCGGTTCAGCGAGTTGAAAATGCTCGCATTTGCCTGGGGTCAGGTTGATCCGGT
>JAQCIX010000020.1 GCA_027593365.1 Verrucomicrobiota bacterium | reverse complement strand
AAGATTTGGATAGAAATGGGTTATCGTGTAAAAATTGTCACGGCACGTGCGGAAAAACCAGATCTTGCGATCCCCCCTATTCTTGCTTGGTTGGAAAAGCACGATCTTCCTGAACTCGAAATTACCAATGCCAAAGATATGGATATGATTGAACTGTGGGATGATCGCTGCGTTCAAGTTGTGCCAAACACAGGAAATCCGATTGGACCTAACCCTGACCCTTACCGGTCCAGATAACCTTACCTTCCTGACCTGCTAACAAATGAATTGGTGGGGGAAAATCATTGGATCGGGCCTCGGTCTTTTAGGCGGGCCCATTGGAGTAATAATAGGTGGATACATGGGTCATAAAATAGATGAGTCAGCACCCCCACAATTGGATAAAAAGAAGGCCCAGTTACTTTACTATGCTTATTTCTTTTCATGCGCAGCCAAGATCGCCAAGGCCGATGGGAGTATTTCAAAACCTGAAATTGAAAAAATAGAATCCTTAATCCAAAGAATGGGTCTTACCCCAAAAATGGAAAGATTTGCCAAAGAGGTTTTTCGAAAAAGCAAATCTAGCCAAAGATCAGTCCTTAAAGACTTAAAGGACTGTTCCGAACTTATATGCCACGATCCTTCGATTGCCCATTCATTCATGGGAGGACTCTTTGAAGTTGCGACATGCGAAACCAAAAAATCAAGCCGCAATCAGGTTCAAATTTTATTGTCGGGACAAGAATACTTTAAGTTACCCAAAGGAACCATTTTATCCTGGTATCAAGGCGGATATAACTTCCCATTTAATGAAAATTCCTCTGCTGACCTGAAAGCTTCCTATGAAATGCTTGGACTGAGCAAAAAGGCAAAATTTGAAGATGTAAAAAAAGCTTACAGAGATAAAATCAACACCCTTCATCCTGATAGACTTCAAAGCAAAGACCTACCAGCAGAATTAATTGTCTTTGCCAAAGAACAAGTAGTCCGGCTAAACCTAGCTTACGAAAACATAAAATCTGCGATGGAAGTCAAATAAGGATCTGACCATCCATCATTCTCAAGGTTTGGTCTGAGAGATTCGAAAGCTTATCGTTGTGGGTTACAAGTACGACAGCAATTCCCTTCTCTCTGGCAAATTTTAAAAGAAGATCAAAGACCATTTCTGAGTTTTTGGAGTCCAGGTTCCCTGTTGGTTCATCAGCCAGTAGATAACTGGGAGAATTGACCAAAGATCTTGCGATTGCGACTCTCTGCTGCTCCCCTCCAGATAATTTATAAGCCGGACGATTCCATTTATCTTCCAAACCAAGCTCTGAGATCAATTCTAATGCTTTATCGTCAGCTAGTTTTCGGTCTGTCCCAGACTTCAGCAAAGGGAGCCTAATATTTTCTAATGCATTCAGTTCTTTAATCAGAAAATGAAATTGAAAAACAAAGCCTATTTTTTGATTACGAATCACGGTGCGCTTCCGGTCATTCAAATCCTGCATCTCTTGCCCATCCATCGAAATTTTACCCGAATCCGCATGATCCAATAACCCCATCAAGTATAACAAGGTACTTTTACCACAACCAGATGGACCAACAATTGAAGTAATTTCCCCTTTTTTTGCCAAAAGCGAAACCCCGGACAACACTTGGACATCTAAATCATTTTCAGAAAAAGAATAATAAAGGTTCTCAACCTTAAGAACTCCATCTTGGCTCGATGTATCCATGTTATATCACAGAGTTTCTCTAATAATTTTGGCAGGTTCAATACGAGATGCCCGACGTGCCGGAATCCATGTAGCAATTGAAACAAAAAGCATAGCTATAGCCGCTCCCCAAAGATAATGATTCAGGTCCCAGTTTACGACAAAGTGATCGGTTGAAAAAATCCCCCTTATACGCAGGGGAATGATCGAAATGAGATAAGTTGCCCCAAAAGCTAAGATTCCCCCAAATATGATACCTGCCGATAAGACGATCGCACCTTGCCAAAGAAAAATTGATGCAACATCTCTGGGAGTAAAACCCATCGAGCGTAAGATGGCGATATCTCTGGTTTTTTCGATCACTAGAATCGCAAATACATTAAACATCCCCAAACCGGATAATAAAAGAATGCAGGATACCGTGATCGCGGAAGATACTCTTAAAGCTTTAAACACATCTAACCATACCCGTTCTCTTTCCTGCCAGCTTACCACACGATGATTAAGTGCGCTCTGGAGTTGAACAGCGAGAGCCGGAGCATTTTCTGGTTCATGCAAAGAAACCTGAAAAATAGAACCCTCCCCCTTTCGACCCAAAAATGAGCTGGCTATATCAAAATGTAAATAGGCACGGTTTTTATCAATTTGACTAACTCCTGTTTCAAAAACACCAGAAACACGAAGATGTAATGTGCCCGTTCCTCCCATTAGCCTTATGCGATCTCCAATTTTCATATTCAAACGATTATAGAGTCGGCTACCAAGCAAGATTCCTGTCTGATCAGAGGCAAAATCAGTTATAGAACCAAGGATCAACTGCTTGGATAGATCAGATGTCTGAAGATGATCAACCCAACGGATTCCGTGTATTTCAACCGATTTTTTTCTCGACCCAGTATCAAGTACTCCATTTCCTTCTAATATTTCAGAAGCACCCAAGACTTCAGGGAATTGAGCCAAAGCTTCTCGAATCAATTCTGGTTGTTTAACGCCTTCCCTATAAAGGGCATCCTCCCTAGAGTGAAAGAAAAATTCTGTAGATCCTTCTTTACTGATCTTTTCGACCCTACCGAATGTGTCTTGAAATTGGTCAGATATTCGAATGGCCCCATTGGTACCCAAGACTGTACGGATAAAAAACTTCTCGAAACCAGAAGTCTGTGCCTGAGTAACAACAAAGAAAGCTACACCAAAAACAATCCCTGTAAGGGACAAAATCATGGGGCGTTTCCTAGCGATAACAAATCGCCAAGCAAGCTCTAGACACAACATAACAAAACTTACTTTTGAACAGTAATGATTGTTGGAGTGATCCGTTGACCATCTTTAATCAGGTGAGGTGTTTCAACTACTACACGCTCGCCTGCTCTCAGTCCTTTCACTACCTCAACGGTCAAAAGATTTTTAGATCCAGTTTGAACCTTTCGAAATTGTGCAACTCCGCCTTGTTCAACTACGACAAAGTCACCAACTAATGCCTTCCTAGGGATAATTAAAGCTTCCGTCTTTTCAGATTTAATAATTTCGGCACGCCCAGAACTTCCAACAGGAATTAAAATAGACTTTTCCGACAAGGTTAAGAATAACTTACGAATACCTGAATGAGTATCGACCGTAGCAGACAAAGCACTCACTTTGGCATCAAAAATCTTGTTAGGATGAGAGAAAAAAGAAACTCCTGCTTTGAGACCAGTCTGGATCCCCTGGTACTCATCTTCATTCAAAGAGACCTCAACGATTCTGTCCTTTGAGTGAACCTTACCCACCAGTGTGCCTGCAAAAACATGATTTCCTGGAGCAACTAAGCAGGAAGAAAAATCACCATCTATCGGGCTCTTAATCGATCTTTTGTCAATCTGAGCCTTTAAGTTTAAAAGGGATAAATTATGGTTTTCAATAAAGTGTTGATGAGAAAGTTTTTCTAAACGTACATGAGTATCCAAGCGATCCACTTCATTTTGAAGAACCTCGAGTTCGTAAGATGAAACTTTTTCATGTTTAAGCAGTTCTTTGATGGAAGAAAGTTCTTTCCTTTTAATATTTAAAAGAATTTCGGTTGGGGAGCCTTCTTTCTTTCGCTCATCATGTTGTTCTTTATCAAGAATCAAACGCTCCATCTGTCGATCGAGATCATCTTTAACTAACTGGATAAGAGTCTGGTTTTGCTCAACCGATAAAGTTTCGCCCAAGGGCAATAAAGCAACCCAATCTACACGGGCACTAGCCTCAGCCTTTAAGTCAAAGGTCGCAGATGCATGAACTTTAACATTTCCAGTGACTGAATCCCGGATAGAAGAAGACTCAACCCTGGCAACTAAAACTTGGGTAGAAACTTGAGTGAAAATAAAATATCCTAAACAACAAAGTATAAGAATGATAAAAAGAAATAGGTAAAAAGTTTTGTTTTTCATTTTAGATATCAATGAGAACCCAAGTAACCTGAGAAAGAAACTGATTTTTCATATTGATCAAGAAGCACTAAAAATCGGCAGACATACTCCAGATTATTTAATTGAGCAGAATCCAATGCAATGGACACAGCAAAATGAGACATTGGTGAAACACGATTTAAATCTAATTCGAGTTTACTTTTTTCAAAACGACTTTGTGCGACCTGAATTAATTTTCTACCTAAAGCAATACGCTCCTTTAAAGAATCCAGTTCCTGCAATGTCCCTTGGAGCTGACTTCGGGTTTGCTCAATCTTTTCACCCATGGATCCTTCAATTTTTGATTTCCTCAATAAAGCTGCTCTTTTTTGGGCTTTGCTTTTACCTGAATCCCAGATCGCCCAATTAGCCTCTACCCCAACAATTAGGTTATTACGGTCCAAATTTGTACCACTTTCTGCGATGTCAATCTGATCCTGGAAATAAGCACTTGTGAAGTTAAGTTTGGGCTTAAGATTCGCTTCAGCAATAACAATGGATTGATCTTGAATTTTCGATTGGATTTTCAAGTCCTCGATCTCACCTGAGCTTACGGAGGCAACCTGAATAGGAATATCTGAAGGCATTTCATAGGTTAAGCAAAAGTCTTTAAATTGATCAGATATTTCCAGATTCAGGCTCCTTTTATTGCCTGATAGAGAAGAGAAGTAAGTTTGTTTTCTCTTTTGTAGGGATCTCGTTTCAGAGAGGGCAATTTCACGACTAATCAGCTCAGCTTTTGCTTCATCCAGTGATAGTAATGTTCCTCGTCCAAGCCTCAAATTCTCTTCGACTGCACTTAGATTTTGCTTGGCTAAATCGATTTGGTTTAAAGCTAATTCAATTCGAAATTCCAAGACCACCAATTCAAGAAAAACTGCAGTAACTTCGCTCTCTAGAGTTCGTTTTCTCAGATTTAAATTTTGGAGGGATCGATCTTTATTTAACCTGGCAATTTCTTCCTCGGCTTCCAGTGCACCCCAGTGAAAAATAGGTTTTCTTAAATAAACTTGATTTAAAGCTCTGTACCGGTGGTAAAAACTTTCATTCGGGCGATCCTCATGGATAGATTGACCGTAAACATTGACTCCAAATTTAAAACCCTGCTCAGATCGAGCGATAGATTGGTACATTTCAGCAATCTCAAAATCATACTGTTGATCACTAAGCACAGGGGATTTTAACTCAAGTTCCCTGAGTGTAGTATTCAGATCAAAAAAGTAACTCTCAGCCCTTTCCTCAAGTGGAATTTGGTAGCCAAATAAGTTAAACCAAGCAAAGACTTGGAAAATAAACACATACAAAAGAAGTGATCTCAAGATTCTATAATGAGGCAAACTAAGTAATCGGACAATTTGAAAAGTCCGACACACGCAAAGAACAGGTCAGTCTAAAAAGAAGTGGAATAAAGAGACTTCAATTCATCTCCTGTCCACTGATCCTGCTTATTTGAGTAATCCGCACGTACTTGTTTGACAAAATCTTCTGAAACTTCGTCAGAAGAATTGCCCCAAGCTTGCCGGACATAAGTAGAAACATTGGCGATCTCGCGGTCAGAAATAGGAACTGCGGCCATATTCACAGCAGCAGAAGTACCGTACTTTTCACCTTTAACAAGGATTTCTCCTTTAAGCCCCTTGAGTATAATGTTGGTGATAACTCCAGGATCAGCTGAGACCCACTCTGAACCTGCAAGTGGCGGGAATTGACCAGCTATTCCTAAACCATTCGCTTGGTGACATGATGCACAACGGGCGGCAAATATTTTTTCTCCAGAACTAAATTTTCTTTCCAAGCGCTGAGACTCCTTTTCTTCAGGCGTAAGTTCGACTACTTCAACCGGAGGGTGTAGCTGAAAGGAATTAGTGGAGTGTGCTAGCTGTATGGAGCAAACAAAGATTAGACAGCCAAACACAAAGACAAAAACTAAGGGAGCAATGAGAAAATTTTTCGTTGGCTCATGTTTATTTTTACTAAGCTCGACATGGGACTTAACGATTTCTTCATCGGAAAAATGCTCCGAATCAGGCAGGCCGTTCATATTTTTGGAATCTTCGCTCATTGTACGGGAGAAGAAAGTTCAGCTGCGGTAAACATTTGCATTGGTGCTCGCCCTTTTAAAGAAGCTCGAACAGTGGCCACCTCTTCAGGGGAAACTGCGGAAGCAGAATTGCCCCAGTCATTACGAATGTAGGTGAGTACATTAGCGATTTGCTCATCGGTAAGAGATCCTGGAGGAATACCTGGAGGAGCCATTACATTGTTGTACTTCACTCCATTAACCTCAATTTCACCCATTAAACCATACATCGAAATCTTGATAAGTCTGTCCTTGCTGCCCAAAACCCAATCAGAACCTGCAAGTGGCGGGAATTGACCAACCAAACCTTCACCATTTACCTGATGGCAAGTGAAACACATTCCACCACCGGTGGCTGCTTTCATGTAAACCTCTTTTCCCTGATCTATTTGATCCTGCAACCATTTGGGGGCATCAGTGCTTTTATCAGCAACAGATACTACAGCTTCCACCTCATCTTCCTCTTCAGATTTTAAGAAAGAAATTTCAGGTAATTCGTAGTCCTGCTTGAGTGATTGTAGGTAGGCAACTAAACGGTCTGCACGAATCGTTGGCTTGATGTACCTGTCTGAAGCATCCTCTTCATTTGTAATGGTAACGAGTGATTCAGACTCCTCACCCACTTCTGTGTAAAGAAATGGGCTTGGGGGGCATAAAGAAGAAGGAACTAATGACTGCGGCTCGAAAATGTGCTGGTGCAACCACTCGTCTGAGTAATCACGAAGACCAAGGTTTGCAAGGTCAGGACCAATTCTGGAATTACCCAGTAGAACATGTTTTTGTAAAACATAGTCGCGGGGAACCGATGGCCTTAAACCCCAACCTCTCTCCACATCAAATCCAGTTTCAACTCGTCGAACCTGTTGAGTATGACAGGTCACACAGCCTAAAGAAGCATACTCTTTTGCACCTTGTTGAGCTATCCCAGACAAGGCAATAGGGAAAAGTTCAGCATCCTCTGCGACCGTGCCATCATCTTCCAAAACAGAAGCGGTTGGTGAAAGGTCACCGTACTGCGAACGAGCTCCAACAACAAATGCAAGCCAAGCGATACCAAGAGTTAAAAAGATACCTACGATGAACTTAGCCAAATTATTCATGCACCAGCCTCCTTCTTACAAGATTCAATGAAGGAAATGGGGTTCGGGAAAATTACCCGCCACACATTTACCACAAAAACAAGCTGTGAGAATGCTAAAATCACGAAAGCAAATTTGGTGATAAGAAAGTAAGGCTGAATGGACTGTATAACCGAAGAGGACCAAGGTAAACTAGGTTGGCCAGCGAGAACGCCGTGAGTTAATCCACCGATCAAATAAGCAAGCAAAAGGAGCAAAACACCAAAAGTTGATGTCCAGAAGTGAAAGGACTTAGCACCTTTGGGAATCTCGCGATTGGTGATGCGAGGCAAAGCAAAATAGACAGCTCCAAAGATGATCATACTAAAAAAGCCGTAAACTCGCTGGTTGAAATGGAATTCGTTGATGATCGTAAACTGAGTGATTTTTGCGACAGTCGGGAGTGAAAATACCACACCGATATAACTGGATACGGTGTAGGAGAGAGTACCGAAGATTACAAAGCGCAGAGGTAAGCTATCCCATACTTTCCCAATATCCATAAAAGCAGTTGCGTGAAAATTTGTGGAAGCAACTGCGATAGGAAAAACCATCGCAATACTCATCACCGTTCCAATCGCAGGAATCCACATAGGAACAGGACCACCCTCTAGATGATGCACCACAGACCATGGAGCTAAAGCGGCGATACACCAAAATCCAAAAATGGCTAAATAGTATTTGTCAATTGTCCGACCCAAAATTGCGGGAATAAGATAGTAGGCTGCCCCTAGGGCAACAGGGGTGAGCCAAAGCCAGATCAGGCTCTGTCCATACCACATGGAAAGAACGGTTTGGACCGTTCCACGAGCGGGGTTTAATTCCATACCATTCCACGCTATTAAAAAAAGTGCAGGAAACCAAAGGATGGCCGCAAGAATGAACCACTGGGGTGCAATCGTTTCACGAATCTGGCGGGACCGATGAATAACCAAGATCAGAAATGTGATGATCAGATAAGATATCAACATAGCTGGCCAAACCTCAGTTGGCATTTCCAGCATTTCGTGCCCACTCATGTGGCCGTCTAAAATCCCGAGTAAACCAAAAGTAATAGCCAAGTTCCAAATAACGCCTGCGAAGATAAGGAAGATTGATCCACGGACCTCTGCTTGGGACAAACGTGCGAGAATCCAGATAGAGACAGCGAAAATAGCATTTCCACCCCATCCATAGACAAAAGCATTGGCCTGAGAGACTTTGATTTTTCCGTAGGTCAAAAATTCGTAAGTGGATAGGAAGAAGGGGTCTGTGAGCTTGGCTGCTGCCAGATAAGCAAAGAGAGCCGCAACCAGAAGCCACAAACCTGCGGAAGAGATAAAGAAGGAAAATACCAACTTGGCGGAGCGATCAATTATCTTGTCTGGGGAATCAGTAGACATGAGATGTTATTTAGATTGGTTTCCTGGGGCAGCCAAAGGTGCTTTGTAGGAGGAAAGAATTTTCTTCATTGAAGATTCCAGTGTAGTATTGCTTTCCCTGTGGTATTGATCCACAGAGGATATGAATTGAGCGGATGCTTCACGGTGTATATTCACTTTTGAAATACGGGCTTGATCAATGGCTTCAGTTACAGAAGAAGGACTTTCAGGTTCGAAAAACTTCTGGGCAGAATAAAACAAACCTAGCAGGACAACTAAAATCAAAAGAGTAAAAAAGACGCTGCAACCGTCCGCACGCTGGTTAGTTGGATCACTCATGATGATTGATAGAATCAAGAATACGTGGGTCCCGAATTGGAACAATTTCAGCAACACCCGATTGAAAACTTCGAACAACTGCCCAAGCACTTAAGCAACCGACACCAATGAGGGTGAAAATACCCCAAAACAAATGAGACCCAAAAACTTCTCGTGCCTCAAATCCGACAAATGCCCCGGGAACAATTTCTCTACCTGGAATAATATTCCAGTAAAGGTCCAATAAGTGGAATGCAAGAATCCAGCAAACAATGAAAATAAGTTTGGGGGAATCCACCTTATTACGGTAAAAGAGAAGGTAGAGAAATGGGAAAAAGAAATGCCCAAAAATCAAACCCATACTGACCCAAAACCAACCGGAAATTTCACCTGTGTTTGGATTGATCTCACGGATGGTATACCAAAAAGTTTCTTCCGGAATGTTTGCACTGTAGATCAAAAAGTACTGGGAAAAACTGACATAGGCCCAAAAAATAGTAAAAGTAAGAGACAAACAGGCTAAATCATATTTATGTGCTTGTTTGAATAGGCCCTTGAGAGAGCCTGTAGAAACAAGGTAAAGACATACTAAAATAGTAACAGCAAGTGCCGCACGCATGCCTGATGCGAAAAACCAGACACCATACATGGTGGAGAACCACTGATACTCCAAGCTCATGAATAAATCAAACGCACCAAAAGTAAGGGCAAGAGCTGCTGCGGGTATACCAATCGCTGAAACCTTGGTACCCAAATGTGTCCAATTAGGATCTCCATCTTTATCCTGCGAAAAGGAAACTTTTCGTAACCAATGACTAATTCCACAGAAGATAGCAAAATATCCAATCAGACGTATCGTGAAAAAATTAAGATTAAGGTAACCCGCTTTCTTTTGATGAAGAACATCATCAGCTACTGAAATCACACTGCTCACTTCCACTGTGTTGCTCTCGGGATTTACCCAAGACCAAAGAATGCCAGAATGATCCTTACCCAACCAGGCTACCAGCAACAACGGCACAAAACAAAGAGCGAGCCAAGGAAATGCAGATAATGCATGCTCTTGTTGACGACGAACGACTGGGCTCCACCTGGAATTGAAAACTCGGAAGATCATAATCAACATGAGCATCCCGATAGCTATACTCAACCAGAACGAACATCCCCATAACCATCCAAGGAAAGGAGCTTTGTCGCCGCTTTGTAAACCTTGAAAAAGCCCGATTAAACCAACACTTAAACCGAGGATGGCACCAGCGATGAGCTTGGTTGAAATACTGGAAGTCGATGCGGATTGGTTAACATCCTGACTCATAAACTATCCCCTTTCAATGACATGGTAGCGGAACCTACATAATCCTGCAAAGCTCGGAGATACAATACAATCGCCCATCTTTCGTCAGGGCTAAGTCTATCTTTTAATCCGAGCATGATTCCAGATGCGGAACCATTGGTGATTGCGTTGTAAAGTTGTCCGTCTGTCCAAGGGGCAGATGATTCCAAGTAGGTACCAGAATTGGATGGGTCAGCGAGATTGCGTGGATTAAGGCCAAACTTAGATAGGACGCCGAGACCATCACCGTACTCACCATGGCAAGTTGAGCAATGTATGTCATATTTTTCCTTACCCAATCTCATCGTCGCCATATTTAAGCCAGCTTGTGCCGGTACACGCTGAACCCATTCACCATTAGTTTTCTTGCCGGTGGTGTAAGCTATGGATGGATATCGAGGAGTAGAGGAGAAAACATTATTTGAATCGATTGCTGTACCTCGCAAAACAGTTCCGGTTACAGGCAAACGATCCGCTGAACCATCTTGGAAAAAGTTATTCTTAGTTTGGGCTTTGAACTTAGCTTGGCGATCCATATCGGGAAAAACCTCGATCGGAGTATTCTTAGTACGATCCCCGCGAAAGCCTAGGATTGAAACCAAGGTTATCACGAGTATAGCGAATAATGGAATAAAATATCTCACTAAATCAATCAATGGGTTCGCGGATGATTTGCACAGACTCTCCACCCACACTTTCAAGAAAGCTGAGAGTTTCTTCATCGTCAAAAAGTGGGTCTTCCACTTCGATCACAATCATGTATTGGTCATCACCCGTTCGACCAAAATCAGGATGCTCGAAGACAGGATGATTATGCTGAGGTAAACGATTGAGAAAAAACATTCCAAAGAGCGTACCAAAGGCTGCAAAAAGGATGGTTAGTTCATAAAAAACTGGAAATGGATAAATGGGACTGAAATAAGGTTTACCACCAACGATCAAGGGATAATCAAACTCATTCATAAACCAAACAATGAGCATACCAGTGAAAAAACCAGTGAAGCCACCAGCTAAGGTAAAACGGGGTACCTTTGATCTAGGATAACCCATCTGTGCGTCCAATCCATGGACAGGGATGGGGGAAAAACATTCCCAATTTTTGTAGCCTTTTTCTCTTACCTTGCCCGCAGCATCATACAAATCTTTTGCTGAATCGAAAGTTGCAGCTGCTGCGTACTTAATATCCATAACTTCACTCATGATTAATGATCAGCATGCGGATTGGCTTGAGGCATAACCGATTTAACCTCACACATTGGCATCAATGGAAGGAATCGTAGAAAAAGAAGGAAAAGAACCGAGAAAAACCCGAATGTACCGAAAAAGGTAAAAATGTCTACCACCGTAGGAGAATAGTACCCCCAGGAGGATGGAAGGAAATCACGGGATAAGGTGGTGTTAGCAATTACAAATCTTTCAAACCACATTCCGACGTTCACAAATATGGATATGATCCACACGAGTGGTGTATTCTCTCTAATTTTCTTGAACCAGAATAGTTGGGGACAAATGACATTGCAGGAGATCATAATCCAATACGACCACCAGTAATTCCCAAAAGCCCGATTAATAAAGGCAAAGCCCTCGTAGGAGTTGGCACCGTACCAAGCAATAAAGAATTCCATCGCATAGGCATAACCAACCAAACTTCCAGTAGCCAATGTGATCATGCACATATTGTCTATGTGCTTCTGAGTAATCAAATCACGCAAACCAAAGGCTGCACGAACTGGAAGAAGTAGAGTGAGCACCATTCCGAATCCAGAGAATATTGCTCCTGCAACAAAGTAGGGAGGAAAAATTGTGGTATGCCAACCGGGCAAATTTGCGACCGCAAAGTCAAAAGAAACGATGGTGTGAACCGAGAGAACTAGTGGTGTAGAAAGCCCAGCTAACAAAAGATAAGCCATCTCAAAGTTCCTCCAATGGTTATTGGCATTTCGCCATCCCATCGCAAAAAATCCGTAAAAATACTTACGCCAAGTTTGGGTCGCACGATCCCGAAGTACAGCCATATCTGGGATCATTCCCATATACCAAAACAAAATCGAAACAGTGGCATAGGTAGAAACAGCAAACACATCCCACTCCAATGGGCTTCTAAACTGTGGCCAAATTGCATTGGCATTGGGTAAGGGAAATAACCACCAGGCAAACCATACTCTACCTACATGAAATAATGGGAAAATCCCAGCACAGAGAACAGCAAAGACAGTCATCGCTTCAGAAGCCCGATTAATTGAAGTTCTCCATTTTTGCTTAAGTAGGCAAAGGACTGCAGAAATTAAAGTTCCTGCATGACCAATTCCAATCCAAAAAACGAAATTAACAATCGCCCAACCCCAGTTTACGGGATTGTTGTTACCCCAAACGCCAACACCAGTTGAAACGAGGTAGACCAAGCCCATTCCCGTAAAACTAGCGATGCAAAGAGCTGTTATGAAACACCACCACCACCAAGTAGGAGTCTTAGATTCTACAATACCACAGATTTTATCCGTTACCCATTTATAACTCCTGTTATTGAGAACAAGAGGAACATCCTTCCAAGGAGCAGGATCAACCTTCTTGAGGATGTCGTGCTGTTCTGCTTGATTTACTTCAGACATAACGGATTAATGGGCACCGTGCTCATCGCCATGGTGTGAAGGATGTGCTTTGTCATGGTATTCTCTTGCGGAATGAGGAGAAGAAGCGAAATCAGGCATCTTAGGATTAGGATTTCTTACCTTAGCTAAAAATGTGGTTCTAGGACGAGTATTCAAGTAACCAAGCACCGAGTAATCACGGGGGTTATTTTTGAGTTTACTGACCTCACTCCTTGGATCACTGATGTCGCCAAAAACAATAGCATCACTAGGACAAACCTGCTGACAAGCAGTCTTAATCGTGCCATCAGGAACTTTGAGATCTTGAGTTGAAAGTTGAATACCTGAACCGTCTTTGCCTGATTCAAATTTGGCTTTTTGCTGGGCATTGACCTTGGTCCGGATTTTAGACTCCTGAATTCGTTGAACACAGTAAGTGCACTTTTCCATAACCCCACGCATACGAACCGTGACATCGGGGTTTTTGCCCATATCCACAGAAGAATCGTTCTTGTCACCAAGTGGTCCTTGGTAAAGCTCATCCGTTTTCCGCTTATTCCAATCGAAAAAGTTGAATCTTCTTACTTTATATGGGCAGTTGTTTGCACAATAACGAGTGCCAACGCAACGATTGTAAGCCATCGCGTTCAGCCCCTCTTCGTCATGTACAGTGGCATTGACCGGGCAAACGCTTTCACAGGGTGCGGTTTCACAGTGCATGCAGGCTACTCCTTGAAATGAAACCTGTACATCAGATGGAATCTCGGCACCATCACGTGCAGTGGAACTGAAATAACGATCCAAGCGAATCCAATGCATCTCCCTACCCCGCAGAACCTGATCTTTACCCACTACCGGAATATTATTTTCACTTTGGCAAGCCACCACACATGCACTACATCCAGTGCACTGATTCAGATCAATAGTCATTCCCCATTGATGAATGCCAAATACATCCGACTTCTCGTAAGTATGATCTGGATGTTCGTAAGCAGAGTTTCCACGGGGTGTTGTGGTCGCTTTTTCCTGAAGAGATTTATTTTGATCTTTCCCCCACATTGGCGGGGAGTGCGATTCAGCTCCCATGTGAGATGCAAAACCTGGATCCGAAATATACTCTTCAGCATTGGCTTCACGAACAATGGCACGACCTTCCATAGACCAGTGCTCTTGAACATTGGCTAGGATTTTAAAATCACCGGTGGGTTGAAGGGAGGCTCCAGTAAGCACGAGTGACTCGCCAGAAAGAAGAGGAGTAACATCGTAACCAGTGCCCCGCCCTACACGACCTACATGAGAGCGCCCATATCCAATTGTAGCGATAATGGAAAAGTCAGCTAGACCAGGTTGTACATATAGAGGTGCAGTAATTGATTTACCACCGACATTTACAGTTACAATAGGTGCCTTCTGCTTGCCACCATCAAACTGAGCAGCATCAGGAGCTATTTGGCCGTTTTTGTTAAGCATTGTTGGCTTGGGCAACAATCCTAGACCAGGATGCTTAGATTCTAAAATATTCGCGAGGACGGGGCTAATGAGAAGCGCATTATCCCATGTTAATTTGCTTATCGGGTCAGGGCACTCCTGCATCCATCCGTTATTTGCATACTGTCCATCGTGTGCATGAAAATCAGGGATGATAACAACTTCCAAATTGTCTTCTGTAAGCTTGGAAGATTTGATCTCAACTGGTTTGATGGAAAGTAATGCTTTCGTAGCGTCCAATGAGTTAAATGAAACAGGCTTGGTAGCTAATACTCCAAGTCTCAGAAAATCCTCAAAGTCACCGCCATTGGAATATTCCGAGTGGATATTTTTAACAAGGCCATGATCATCATTCTTCTCTCCAACCAAGTGTGAAAGGAAGGAAGCTTCAGAAACGGTATCGAACAAAGGAGCGATTAAGGGTTGTACCGGGACAAAGAAAGATTGGTCCCAAGTTGTACCCAAGTCCCATGACTCTAGATAATGAGACTGCCCCAAGTGGTAATTAGCGATCTGAGAACTTTCATCAATCGATCCACCAAGGCGTACCGCGAATTTGAGCTTTTTCGATAAGTCCTCCCAGTTGATAAAACCTTTGGTTTGATAAACAGGATTGCCACCAAGAATGAACAAACGCTCTATCGAACCGTTGTTTATCTTACTAGCCAGTGAAAGAATAGAATCAGCAGATGCACCAACCTCAATATAGTTAATTGTGGAACCGATCGAACCAAGCAAGCGATTCATCTCATATGCAAGCAACTGAACTTCTGCAGGCAAGTGAGAACCAGCAAGTACAACGGATTTCTTAGGATTGCTAAGCAAATCAGCAACTGCTTCCGAAGCCCATTCTTTTTGAGAGTTTGTGGAGGATGAAAGGTTTTTAAGGTGCTTCTTTAAAGATTGGTCTGAATGACCAATTTTGGAAAGCAATTCAGAAGCTACCAGTGAAGCAAATCCAATCATTTGTGAGGACTCGACACGAAGTCTATGATCCGCAACACCACCTGTACGGGAAAGATCAGACTCAGCAATGTAAAGCCTGTTCATTTTTCTGGCATCAGCTGAATTTAAGACCTTACGACCCGACATGAATGCCCTAGTGTTGGACAACTCGTTGGATTCGCGGTTCCCTAGGAAATCGCAGTCTAGAGATAAAACCCGTTTGGCAGTAGATAAATTAGGAACCGCACGCAGCCCCTTTTTGAGACCAAGAGCTTTTCCTAGTTTATTTTCAGCTGATGTGTAATCTATCGCGTCATGCTCAAACCACTGAATACCTGAAGAGGCAATCTTCTTCTGAAGAGATTGGCGAACTAACGAATGGGAGCGATTGACTAGAACAGCAACCTTACCTTCGGAAACCTCATCGTCTAGAATATCTAAAACAGAATCAGTGGAGACTTTTTTCCAACGATTGACTCCATTTTTGAGAGTTTCCCGAGCAAAGCTACCCTGGGCACGGTCAGGATCGTAAAGGTCAAGTACACTTGCCTGAGAGTAGACATCAGTACTTCCGCCGTTGGGAAGATAGGATGGATTCCCCTCAACTTTCGTAGGACGCCCTTGATGACTTTCGACGATCAGGGGTTGAAAACCACGACTGGTAGGTTGAGAAGTGGCGTAGTATGCAGGTACACCGGGTATAAGCTCCTCAGGACTCTTGCCATAAGGTAAGATAACTTGCTCGGGTCGACGGCAACCGGTCATGCCAAGACCTGCAAGGCCAAAAGAGGCAGCCATTAATTTAACAAAGCTCCTACGTTGCACCCCATCGAGCATGCTGGCCCCCTCAGGAAACTCCCGAGACACCCACTCTTTGAAACCATCGGTATCAGCTAAGCTGTCCAAGCTTTTCCAATAATCTTTGCCAGATGGCAGTTCCGGTTGGTTATTTTGCATAATCATCGGTGACATCCAGTGCAGCTTAAAGGAGGATTGACTCCCCAATTTTCTTTTAATTCAAGCCCTGCATGGACTTGAGCGATCAAAGGATCGCTGTGATCAGATAAATCTGCTTCCCAGGATAGATTGGTTACCTCGTCTAAGGGTCTGAGTGCTTTTTCTGGGTTGCGATGGCAATCTAAACAAAAAGCCATGCTAAGGTGTTTATCATGGTGGACTTCCACCATCTGATCGACACGACCATGACATTCAACGCAACTAATACCACGGTTTACATGAATCGCATGGTTGAAATAAACATAATCAGGTGCTTTGTGAATACGAACCCAGGGAATTGCGGGGCCAGCATTTAAAATACCGTCTCCATTCAAATCCTCGCCTTCAGAAAGCTTCCCGTCCTTGTTTGCATCTTCACCGTAATAAGAATCACGAACGGGTTCAAGTAAGGCAGAATCAGATTTCACATTTTGATGACAGGACATACAAACATTCGCTCCGGGAATATTCGCATGGGAAGATTTATCGACTCCTGTATGGCAATAGCGACAATCGATCCCCAATTCACCCGCGTGAAACTCGTGGTTGTAAGAAACTGGTTGGGTGGGCTGATATCCTACCCTGGTGTATTTGGGGGTAGCGTAGTAAGTAATTCCTGCCACAAGAACAGATCCAACCATACCAAGCCCGACAATTAACTTGAGAGGCACCGTGTTGGACCATCTAGGAAAAATGTTTCTCACAATTGGGCTTTAGAAAGATAGGTTTAGTTCAAAATCGAAAAACATGGAGTATATTCAGAACGCTGACCACACAATATTAAAAAATTTAAACACAACCTATTAAATTTACTTAATGCATTTCATTAGCAGTCTTAAGAATCGCCAAAACATGATTTTGCTTCAATGGATATTGAAAATGCGTAAATTTATTTAAATTGAAGACGAAACCTAAAAGATCAGACCTTTTAGTTGTAGGTGGTGGAATGGCCGGAATTTCGTCAGCAATTGCAGCAGCCCAATCTGGTGCAACAGTTCAACTTGTTGAACATCTTCCTTATTTGGGAGGAAATGTTAGCGAATCTTTTCATCATCCATTTGATGTTCCTCTATCCACGAATAACCCCTTTTATCGTGAAACGGGTATTTGTGAAGAGATTCTACAATGCTTGCGCGAGGAAAACACTGAAGGCACTTACACTGGCCAGGCTAGAGCACTCTACTCCCTTCTTTCTCGTTACAATGAAATTTCAATATCATTGGGATATCACTGCCT
>JAQCIX010000212.1 GCA_027593365.1 Verrucomicrobiota bacterium | reverse complement strand
TAATAGGTTGCAAGCGAAGCAGATTAACCTGCCGCAGGGACGGAATCCTGTTCCAGACAAACCTGTTCGACAAAACGCTCCATTCGACTGGTTGCTTCAACCAGTTTTTCATAGGAAGTAGAAAAGCTTGCCCGAACATGTCCTTTCCCGTGAGAACCAAAAGCTGTGCCTGGTACCACTGCCACCTCCGCTTCACGAAGCAGGCGGTGACAAAATTCGACTTCATCCAATCCAGTGGATTGGGAAACATCAGGAAAAGCATAGAAGGAACCTCGGGGCAGGTGACATCTCAGTCCCATTTCGTTGAACCGTCGAACTACGAAATCCCTCCGCTTGCCATACTGCTCACGCATACGGGCAACATCATCCGCTCCATTCCGCAAGGCTTCGAGCGCAGCTTCCTGGCTAAGGATAGGAGCACACATCATACAGTACTGGTGGATTTTCATCATCGCCTCGATCAACCAGTCTGGGCCACAGGCAAACCCAACCCGAAATCCAGTCATAGCAAAGGCCTTGGAGAAACCGTGAAGAAAAATGGTTCTTTCCTCCATGCCTGGAAAGGAGGCAATGCTTAGGTGCTCGCCCTCATAGGTTAGTTCCGCATAAATCTCATCACTGATCACAATGAGGTCTTTTTCCACCGCAAACTTGGCCAGTCTTTCAATCTTTTCCCGTTCAGCAGTTCCACCAGTCGGATTGGTAGGGAAATTAAGCATCAGCACTTTACAACCTGGCTGCCATGCCCTTTCAAAAGCATCGGGGTCGAGTGCAAAGGAATCTTCTGGTTTCGTCGACACGGGCACAGCTTCGCCCAAAGCTAGGGAAATACTCGGAGCATAAGAAACATAGCAGGGCTCGTGGTAGAGTACTTTGTCTCCTGGGTTGATCAGGGCACGCAGGGCAATATCAATGGCCTCTGACACCCCCACGGTCACAAGAATTTCTGACTTTGGATCGTAAGTCGGGCCGAAGTGCTTTTCCACATAGGTGGAGATTTCCTTCCTTAGGGAGAGCAATCCACGGTTATCGGTGTAGGAAGTTTTTCCACGCTCCAAAGCGAAAATCGAGGATTCTCGGATTTTCCAAGGAGTAATAAAATCAGGCTCGCCAATACCCAGAGAGATGGCATGGGGCATTTCTGAAACGATGGCAAAAAAATCGCGAATACCGGACCTCGGTAAATCCCTCACATGCTCAGCAATGTATTCTTGCGGATTCATCGATGTATCAGGCACTGACTGGTGGTTTTTCTGAATGGTCCCCATCCTGGGAAAGCAGGTGACCGTGTTCTTTGTAGGAACGCAAAAGAAAATGAGTGGAGGTAGAAAGCACTCCATCGATGGTGGAAAGACGTTCCGAAACAAAACTCGCCACGGCGTGAAGGTTTTTTCCTTTTACGATAACCAGCAAATCATAAGCACCTGACATCAGATGGCACGCTTCCACCTCCTCGAACATGGAAATACGATGTGCCAGACGATCAAATCCACCATCCCGTTCTGGGCTGATTTTCACTTCGATCACTGAACGTACATCCCCACCCTCTGTTTTGGATGGATTGATCAGGGGTACCCAGCCCAGCAAGACACCACTTTTTCGAAGTGTCCTAATCTGGGTTTCCACCTCAGCAATCGAAAGGCCCAAGATTTTGGACAAAGACTCTGGGTTGGGATCTGCAGTTTCTTGAATAATGGAAAGAAGCTCGCTCATAAAGAGATTAGTATATCAATTGTGAATAACTCGGTAAAGAAGCAAAGGGTGCAAGGTTTGTATGAATTTGAATCAATGGTCGGCTAAGCATTAGCCTAAATGTTCAGACTCAAGAAGGAGCAACAAAATTGAGTTTAGACCGATCGAATGGGTGATTTCTCCAGATTTCACCAAATGTTTAAGCTCGGAAAGCGGATAGAGTTCAGTGACGAGTTCCTCGTGCTGATCAAAATTCAATTCGGCAATCTTGCGGGCATTGCGGACCATGACAACATGGCAATGGTTGGATAAAATGGCGGCATTAGGCCGCACTACGCCAAGTAATTGTGGTTGCTCACCGACAAAACCGGTCTCTTCCTCCAGTTCCCGTAGTCCCGCAATTATGGGGTCTTCCCCTTTTTCAACCACTCCCCCAGGGGGTTCCAGGGAATGCTCCTGACTGCCGTAACGGAACTGCCGGACAAGCACGACTTGCTCATCAGGAGTAATTGCCAGAACATTCACCCAGTCATTGGTATCGAGTACAAAGAAGTCGCCTTCGATCCCATCTGATCTTCTTTTGAACCTTCTCTTACGAACCTCAAAAATCCTGCAGTCCGCGTGCAAATCATCGTTTTGCAAATCCCATGGACTGGGTAATTTATTTTCTGTCATCAGGCTAACTCCTTCGCCACAAATTCGGCGAGGTCTTTATAAATAGGTACTTTTTCTTGGACTGCTTTTTGCTCCAAGGCCTGGTCAACTGGCTTGCCGGTACGGACCAATGCCCCACGCATTCCTGAATCCAGCCCTGTTTGGGGGTCTATCCATTTGTCCCCGATTACCCAGCAAGTTGATGGATCGAGTCTAAACTTATCAATCATTTCCATTTCAAAACGCGTTGAGGGTTTGCGATAAACAGTTTTCTCTTCTGGAGACTCCGGTGCTACGCATACCTCGGCAAAAAAGTCAGCGGGCCAACCAAAATCTTCGTGCATTCTTTGGTTGCATGCATGCACATCTTCCCAGTCGTAGTATCCACGGGCGATGCCTGATTGATTGGTGTGAAGGAATAGTAAATAACCTACCTGTTTGGCTTTGATCAAAGCGGGCCCAGCACTCTCAATGATTTCCAAAAGATCTGGATCTTTTAGGTAGTGAGCATCTTTGATCAGGGTACCGTCCCGATCGAGAAACAAGGCCTTATGCTTGGCCATGACTAGGGTAATAGATCGAGAATTTCAGCCGGT
>JAQCIX010000211.1 GCA_027593365.1 Verrucomicrobiota bacterium | reverse complement strand
CTTAGTTGCGGTTGGTAAAGGTTCAATGAGATTCCCTGTACCCAATGTCGCCGGCTTTCTAAGTAGATCTACTTCACGAAGAAGATCATCCAAGCTCATTTGAGAATAATCCACTGAGCGCGGCAAGGTGGGCGTAACCATTTTTGAGGGTTGAGGAACCTGTGGTTTAGCAGGAGTTTGGGGTGTGGGCTGTACGCCCACTTGATCAACTGGAACTTCATTCAGTTCACCTCGGAGTTCTTCAGGCAAGAGTTCATTTTCAACTCTAAAAGAACGAGACGATTCAGGGGAGTCAGATTGCAGGGCTTGATTCAGATCTTCGGTTTGCTTGAGGTCGTTTTCTGAGGACCGATCGATTTCCTGAAGAAGGGAGTCAATGCCACTGATCACATCTTCGATAGATTTAAGTTCAGGTTCTTGCCCAAAGCACAGATGTGTGATGCAAAAGAAAAGGGAGAATTTGAGTAGAGATTTCACTATCTTACCTTTCTGGTATATTTGGCTTTGGATTGCATAATGAGATTCCCTCCGTCCATAGTGTAAGGAGGGACGAAATCTACACGTGTCCTTAGTTGCCTGTTGGAAGGACTCATGTCGGACTCTAGAATATCCATCAACTCATCTGTGTTATCAAGGTTAGGCTCAGGTAGGTCTGAACTGACAAAAGGGTCATTTGGAGGAAGGGTCGGTTCGATAAAAGAATCGCTACCCTGATCCACCAGAGGAATTTCGTAAGCAGGGGAAGACTGGTTATCCTCTCCGTAGGAGATCAATGGAAAAGCGTTATCCGAACTTGCGATTGGAGGAAGTGAAACCGGGGATGACACATTCTGCATTGTGTCGAGGCTAAGAAGCTTTCTACGGTCCGCTTGTGGCTCAACTTCATGAAACCTTAGTTTTGGCGGTGCCTGAAAAGCCAGATATCCATTTCTGGCAGGGGGTTTCTCAGGGGATGAGCTGAAAAAGCCATAACCATGGGGTAAGGTTTGGAGAAACCCGATTGCTATGACTAAATAAATTGCAGATTTGTAAGGGAATTGTTGAAGGATATCTTTCACATTGGTTATGATCGGATGAAAAATGTCTTTCTTTAGTAAAAATTTCTAAATTTTACCATAAGAGCGAAGACTGGTTTTCCTGATGAACTAAAACCAGATCCTCAAATGTATGAACATCGACAGGGTGAACACCTGGTGCGTCGAAGGTCTGGGCTGTAATCTGAAAAGGATCTCCGTAGTTATTTAAACATGAGGATGTTTGTGCCCAAACCGCATATGGAAGAGAAAGAGACTCACCGGTGGCATGTGCGTTGGATATGGCTTCACCAAAAACATCCTTTGGGCATTCCGGAAAGTTGCAGTTGTAGTTTACATGGATATCGCACGGGTAGTTTGCAACAATATGCTGAAAGACAGGAATTGAGGCGGTGGTATCGCTTGCGAGGTGCTCGGGCCTTTTGAGTATCTTAACTCCATCAAGATCCATACAGGTTCGGGCTATCAATTCACAGTCTGTGGATAAAACGACTTCACTGAAAAGCTCACTTTCAATGAGTTGGATCAAGGCATGTCGAGCGAGGGGCACACCTTTGTAGGGCAAGAGATTCTTGTATGGAAGTCTTTTGCTTCCTGCTCTGGCAATGACAGATCCAATAACTTTCATGAGTCGTATGTTAGCTGCCTGAAAAACATAAGTGCATGAACCTTTTGGTATATTGTTTGGATTGTCATCAGTAATGCTCTGAATTTAAAGTAATATTAATGATTCCCTACTCAAAGCAATCTATTACCGACAAGGACATCGATGAGGTTGTGCGAGTATTAAAATCAGACTTCCTTACCCAAGGACCCTGCGTGCCTCAGTTCGAAAAGGCACTCGAAGATAAATTTGGTGTTCAGCATGCCGTGGTTTGTTCGAGTGGAACCGCAGCCTTGCACCTTGCCTATGCAGGCCTTGGAGTTGGCCCTGGCTCGATCGGGGTGGTGCCCGCAATCACCTTTTCTGCGACCGCCAATGCATTTCTCTATCTTGGTGCAGAAATACGCTTTTGCGATGTCGATCAATCCACCGGCCTAATTTGCTGTGATTCTCTTGAGCATTTGCTTAAATCTATTAAACACCATTCTGATTTAAAGTCCGTAGTCGTATCTCCGGTTTCATTTGCTGGAGCAACAGCCCCCTTGGACCAGGTTTATGAAATTGCTCAAAAATATGGCATTCAAGTGGTCGAAGATGCATCGCACTCTCCGGGATCCTATTGCGAAACAGACCGCCATTTAATTAAAAGTGCAACTTGTGAGTTTTCGGAAGCAGCTTGCCTTAGTTTTCATCCAGTAAAGCATATTTGCTGTGGTGAGGGCGGTGCAGTTCTTACCAATCGTGACGATATTGCCAACTCGGTTAGGAGTTTGAGGTCTCATGGGATTGAGCGACCCTACGATGAAAACCATGAGTCCCCCTGGTTTTATCAGCAAAATGAATTGGGTTGGAATTACCGACTTACTGACCTCCAGGCAGCACTCGGGAGGTCTCAACTGGCTGGCTTGGATGCACAATTATCGAAGAGAAGACGATTAGCCACTCGATATGATCATGCTTTAAGTCATCCTCCTTTCACTCTTTTATTGGACCGCCCCTTGATCTCTTCAGGGCATGCCTGGCATCTTTATATCATTAGGTTCAAAGAAAAAGGTTTGCGTGATCGAGCCCACAAGTTCCTTAAAGAAAAAGGGATTATTACTCAGGTACACTATGTTCCTGTTCACAAGCACCCCTACTACGAAAAAAGAATTGGCTCTATTTCACTACCTGGTGCAGAGAAGTTTTATGAGTCATGCTTAAGTATTCCTATGTTCCCTGCCCTAACCGACCAAGATCAGAATCAAGTGGTCAATGAACTTCGTGCATTTTGCGAGAGTGGTTAAATGAGCTTCCCTAGTCATTACG
>JAQCIX010000210.1 GCA_027593365.1 Verrucomicrobiota bacterium | reverse complement strand
AAAGGTCTGGTCGAAGGTACGCAACGAGTGCAAAGGATAAGACAAAGCCCAGGCTCAAGCCCTTGGCACTTGCATGCGGGGTCAACAGGGAGGCAAGGAACATCCCCAGCATCGGACCGGTGGTGTAGGAGATCATCCCAAACGCGAGCACCACCACATTTACCTTTCCACGCAATCCGTCCAGTTCCACGGCAAAGGCGGCCAGTAAAATTCCCCAGATAAGAACAAGTAGGCGGGACAGAAAAAGGTCTTTCGCCTCGCCAGCATCCTGTCGGTTCTTACGGTCACGAATTAAGGAGAGAGTGGTTTGGGAAAGGGCAGCCAGAATTGAGTCTAGGCTCGATATCGCTGCGGCAAAGATGCCGGCGAGAATGAGCCCGCGCAGCCCGGCGGGCAGTTCGGTGACAATCCAAACAGGGTATACATAATTTCCATCCTCGGCAAAAATTGCCGGCTCAGTGCCCGCCATCCGCATCGGTTCGTAGTATGCATAGAGGGCAGTGCCCACAAAAAGCATCAGGGTGGTCAGGAGAAGGGCGGCGGAGCTGGCAATCATTGCCTTGCGGGCATCGCTCGCATCCCGGCAGCAAAACATCCGCTGGGCATTGAGCTGGTCCACCCCAAAAGCACTGAGGTTTTGGAAAGGCACCGCGATGATTGCCACCCACAGGGTAAACCCGACTGCCGGGTCAGTGGTCAGATTGAGCAGGGTAAATTTTCCTGTTTCCCCCGCTGTATCCACCATTTGAGTCCATCCGCCATCAATGTGGAAAACGATCCAAAAGAGGGATAGAAGTCCGGCACCGACAAAGAGAAAAAACTGCATCACATCCGTCCAAATCACGGTACGCATGCCGCCCATCCAGGTCCAGCCCACTGCAAACAATCCAATAATCCAGATACAGTGCTCAAACTCAAGAGGGGTGACCACTTTGAGGGCCAGTGCCGCCACCAGTACGCGCACACTCTGTCCGAGTATGCCACCGATCTGAAAAATGATCGTGGCCAATCGCTTTGCCCCAATGCCCAGGCGGTTACCCATGTAGTCATAGGGGCTGTAAATCTCTTTTTCGTAAAACGCTTTTACAAAATAAACACCAACCAATACCCGGGCAACGATGGAGCCCAGTCCCCACTGCAGATAGGTAAAGTCTCCGGTTGCGGCGTAGACCATTCCAGGAACTCCGATAAAGGTCACCCCGCTTATTTCCGTTGCAATGATGGACCCCGAAACTGCAGGCCAGGGGAGGGTGCGACCGCCCAAAAAGAAGTCACGAATGGTGGACTGTTTGCCCTTGAGGGCATGTCCCACCCAGGTGGTCAGGGCAAGATAGCCTGCCACTACCAGCCAATCGATCTGTGTAAAAAATTGATGATACTCCATCCGACCATCATCAAAGATGGCATTGGGGAATGTGGAAACGTAAAAGCGGTTTCCGTGAATAATTCCTTGGCTCTGTGAATAAGTCCCTCTCATAGGCATTAATGTGAATTGTTTTGGCTCGACCCTGCCTTTAGGCGGGTGTCTTGATATTCCCCATGTCTGTATCCATTGGCACCCCCTTTAAACCTTCGGCAAAAAAGGTACTTCTTTGCGGCTCCGGCGAGCTGGGCAAGGAAGTGGTCATCGAGCTTCAGCGCTACGGTGTGGAAGTGATCGCACTTGATGCCTATGAGAATGCCCCGGCCATGCAAGTGGCCGACCGTTCCCATGTCGTCTCCATGCTCGATGGCCCCGCCCTCCGCACCATCATCGAAAAAGAACAGCCCGATCTGGTTGTTCCCGAGGTGGAAGCCATCGCCACCGATGTGCTTGCTGAACTCGAAAAAAGCGGCACCACCACCATTATCCCCACAGCCCGGGCCACCCAGCTTACGATGAACCGGGAGGGTATCCGCCGGGTTGCGGCCGAAGAGCTCGGCCTGCGTACCTCCCCTTATCGTTTTGCGGAGACCAAGGAGCAATTTGACCAGGCCATCGAGGAGATTGGAATGCCCTGCGTGGTCAAGCCCATCATGAGCTCCTCAGGTAAAGGCCAGAGTACGGTCAAAAGTGCGGTCGATATTACCAAAGCCTGGGAATATGCACAGGCGGGCGGACGGGCAGGGAAGGGCAAAGTCATTGTCGAGGGCTTTGTGGAGTTTGATTATGAAATCACCCAGCTCACGATCCGCCATGCTGGGGGTACTTCCTTTTGCGAACCTATTGGTCACATTCAAGTGGATGGGGATTACCGGGAGTCCTGGCAACCCCACCCCATGGCCGATTCCGCCATTGCCGAGGCCCGCGAGTATGCCCGTAAAATTACCGACGAGCTTGGTGGGTGGGGCGTTTTCGGAGTGGAGCTATTTATAAAGGACGATCAGGTAATCTTTAGTGAGGTTTCCCCGCGCCCGCACGACACCGGTATGGTCACGATGATCTCGCAGGATCTCTCCCAGTTTGCCCTTCATGCCCGGGCCATCCTTGGCTTGCCCATCCCGGCGATCCGCCAATATGGCCCATCCGCGTCCAGTGTCATTTTGGTAGAGGGCGATTCGGATAACCCCTCCTTTTCCAATTTGGATGCGGCTCTTGCCGAGCCCGATGTACAACTTCGCCTATTTGGTAAACCTGCGGTCAAGGGGCTTCGCCGGATGGGAGTCGCTCTTGCCCGGGGAGAGGATGTGGAGCAGGCACGGGCGAAAGCCAATGCTTCCAGTTCTGCCGTGCAGGTTACCTTGGGATGAGCGAATTTCGAGAACTGATCGACCTACTCGAAACATTTCGGGACGAGCGGGACTGGGCCCAGTTTCACGACTCCAAGAACCTCGCCCTTGCACTCTCCATCGAGGCAGCGGAACTCAATGAGCTTTTTTTATGGAAAAAAGATGCGGAATCTGAAGCAATCGATAAGCAACGGTTGTGCGAGGAACTGGCCGATGTGTTTGCCTATGCCCTAATGCTCGCGGGTAGGCACGGGTTGGATGTC
>JAQCIX010000209.1 GCA_027593365.1 Verrucomicrobiota bacterium | reverse complement strand
TTCCTTAATGGTGGTAGGTGAACCTTTCCTCAGTTTCCAATGGGATGCCCTGCTTTGTGAAACCTTGCTTCTCTCCCTTCCCTTTCTTCCTTTTACTAAATTTCATCAATTAAGCACTGCATACAAGGCACCCATCTTCGCTCGGTATTTACTGATCGCTCTCCTTGCCAAACTGATGCTCGAGTCTGGGATCGTAAAATTTACCTCCTTTGGGGCAGATAACGCCAATACCTGGAGGGATCTAACCGCACTCGATTTTCATTACTGGACCCAACCCCTGCCCCATGGATTGAGTCCATGGATTGATTCCCTGCCTTGGTGGTTTGATCAATTTTCACTGATTTCTATGTATGGAATTGAGCTCATCCTCCCGATTCTGCTCTTTTGCCCAGGAAACCTGCGAAGAATTGCTCTATTAGGACAAATTATCCTGCAAATCACCATTCTACTTTCCGGGAACTATGGATTTTTCAATCTTCTCACCATTTGTCTCTGTATTCCCCTTATCGATGATCAGATGGTACCTCAATGTATCTTAAAGTATCGTAATAATAACATTAACGACAAAAAAGATGAAGATTTAGGAAAGAATACGACTCATAAATCACTGGCAGTTAGTATAATACAAACTAGTTTTCTGACCCTTACTTGGTTTTTCTTTGCTGTTACCACCTATGGACATCTGATACGAGACATACAAGGGAATCAAATCGATCCAATTCTTAAAATCGATGCGAAGTGGACAGATCAATACACGAATATCGTCCGCCCTACCCGTGCCTTCAATTCTTATGGTCTATTTCGGGTAATGACCACCACCCGGCCAGAAATCATTATCGAAGGAAGCCTGGATGGTAAAAACTGGCGTCCGTACGCATTTAAATACAAACCAACCGATCCGAAACAAACTCCCCGATTTGCGGGTTTTCATATGCCTAGGATTGACTGGCAAATGTGGTTTGAGGGGCTCAATTATGAGCGCTATGCAGAGCATCCATTCTCACGAATGCTTTACCATAAGTTTCTATCTACCATTGCTTTGGGTGGAAACATCAATGATTTTAGAGATATTGGAAAAGTAATTGGACAAAATGAATACCAAGCGTTCATCCAATCCCCACCTCATGTTCAGCAAAGAGTTCTGCAAAACTACAATTCTCTTCTTCATGCTTTTAATTCCCGCTCGCTGTGGTTTGGCGAATTCCTGGAGGCAATTTTTGAGCACCGTCTCGAAATCATGAAATTATTGGCCGAAAACTTGGAAGATCTTCCGTTGAAACCGAATTTCCTTCGTATTTCGCTCGCACATTATCAATTTTCCCAAAACGATTCCTCATCGAATGATTCATCTATTTGGGATGTCCAACCCATAGAAGGATCAAGTTTGGTCATAGAAAGATAAATACTCTGTATTCAGGTACCGATTTGCATTGATATCTATCTCATTACCCATTGAAATATAAAATCTTATGAAAAGTGCATACGAATTAGCCATGGAACGAATGGGTGGAGGAGACGACAAGCCACTCACCGATGAACAAAAAGAAAAAATCGCTGAGATTGATTCCAAATACAAAGCAAAGATTGCCGAACGGAAGATCTTCCTGGAAAAGAATTTAAGTGATGCACAGGCTCAGGGAAATGGAGATGAAATTGATCTAATTAGGCGACAACTCAATGACGAAATTGCTGATTTAGAAGCCAAATCGGAGTCCGAAAAGGATAAGATCCGCAACTCCTAGCAGTTTTAAACCTTAGATTTCGCTAAAACCGCAGGGTCTCTCCATGTTTGAGGGTGATAAAGCTGCCCTCTTCCAACTTTGCATTCTTTACCGCTTCCCGAAGTTTTACAGGCGGTTCCACCAGTGGTTCATCGGTAAGGTTCAGAAAAGTACCCCAATGCATCCCAATTGATTTTTGGCTCCTCACATCCAGGTGGATCTGCACCGCTTCTTCGGGGTTGCAGTGCATATCTTTCATAAACCAACGCGGAGCATAAGCCCCAATCGGAATAAGCGATAGATCCATTTCAGCAAATCGCTCACCTATATCCTTAAAATCCTTGGAATATCCTGTATCTCCGGCAAAAAAGAGTCGCTTACCCGGTGCTTCCACAACCCACCCTGCCCACAACACCTCATTGGTATCGGTTAGCCCACGCCTACTCCAGTGTTGGACTGGGACGGCATGAAAAGTCCATTTCCCCATTCGGTGACTTTGCCACCAGTCCAGTTCGACTACCTTTTCTTTAATCCCAATATCCGAGAACCACTCTTTCATCCCCAAAGGCACAAGAAAGAGTGGTGGGTTGGATTTTTGGCTATCCACAATACCTAAAACCGTCTTTTTATCCAAATGATCGTAGTGGTTGTGGGAAATCACCACCACATCGATGGCAGGAAGGTCATCCATTGAAATAGCAGGTTCCACAATCCTTTTTGGCCCTGCAAAGGAAACGGGCGAGGCTCTAGGGGTTAAATGGGGATCCGTCACCACATTCATGCCTTTGTATTGCCAAAGAAAAGTGGAGTGACCGATCCAGGTTAGGGTCTCTTCGGTTCGATTGTTTCGTAAAAAGGATAAATCGGGTTCTACAGACTCAAAATCGACAAGACTCTGAGAATTTCTGGTAAAACGCCATTTAAACACCGTCCCCAGACTCTTACTCATCCTTTCCTCAGGCAGGTAATTGTTCTTAAACCCATCCTTAGTATGGTGTGCAGGAACATCCAGTTTTATCGCTTCACTGGTTTCCTTCGCCCCAAGATTAAAAATTATAAAAATTTGAAATAGGAAAAGACAGGTTCGCATGGATATAGTCCTAGCAGGTCACTCCCTAAAATCGATTTTAATTCATTTAGTACACCCAACTTGAGAAATTTGTGAGACATTTTTCATCAGCATATTAACTCTTTTTTTATGTAAATTGATGTAATAAATAAATTTTATAGTTTCCTTTTTTGACAAAGCCAAAATCAGGTTTCATTTTTTCAAATTTTCATG
>JAQCIX010000208.1 GCA_027593365.1 Verrucomicrobiota bacterium | reverse complement strand
TCCAGTCGTTAAAATCCCCCAAAAGATAGATCGTTTCATGTTGAAGATCATGAAACCTTAAGGTTTCAGTGCTTAGATAGAAAAGCCATCCTTCCTCGAGTTGAGCATACCCCCCCATCGCTGCACGATCGATTGGATCGACTTGGGTAAAGTCAACGCCTACTAGACCGCTTTCTGAAACCAAATCTTGAGGAACTTGATCTCCTTTCCAGTCTTCTTCCAATGCAATCCAACCAACATGATCATCTTCCACCCAAACTTTACCACCCCGAATATATGACATAATATTCAAGATTCATACTGATTCACGGGCAGTATGCACTCAAAATCCTTTTGCTAAGTAGAACTCTAGGAATTATAAAACAAGGCTAAACTCAAATGTCTCAAAACAGGAAAGAGAAAATTCTGGTAGCGATGTCAGGAGGTGTAGATAGTGCTGTGTCTGCTATGCTTCTTGAGCGAGACGGTCATGCAGTCGAAGGAGTCTATGTTCGTACATGGGAGCATGAAGACGATCTACTTGGGGAGTGCCCTGGAGCAAAAGATTTAAGAGACGCCGAAGAGGTCTGCAATCAACTGAAAATTCCATTTCGAGTCGTAAATTACTCGAATTTCTACAGGCGTGAGGTGGTGCAACCGATGGTCGATGGATATGCAGATGGGATCACTCCCAACCCGGATATTTTGTGTAACAAACAAATGAAATTCGGGATCCTGATGAATTACGCTAAGGAAGAAGGATTCGACGCATTGGCGACAGGTCATTATTGTATCCAAAAATTGAATGAATCCAACCGAGTAGAACTTTGGGAGGGACGAGATAAAAACAAAGACCAATCCTATTTCCTGGCTAGGCTATCGATTGAACAACTTAAGTTTGCAAGATTCCCAGTAGGTTCATTTCAAAAAAGTAAAATTAGAAAACTTGCCCAGTCCGCAAATTTGCCCGTTGCGGAGAAAAAAGACAGCCAAGGAATATGTTTTTTAGGAAAAGTTAAAGTCCCAGACTTTTTATCTCATTATATCAAAGAAAATCCAGGTGACATTGTGAACCAATCTGGTGATAAAGTCGGTGAACACCTCGGACTTCACCGTTATACTCTAGGGCAAAGAAAAGGGATTGGAGTCCCTTCCAATACGGACAATCAAAATTATGTGGTTACAGGAAAAGATGAATCCACAAACCAACTCATCGTTGCCTTTGATCAACCCCATGAAAGTACCCTTTGGGCGAAACGATTTGGACTTATTGAAATAACTTTCATTGATCCCAGATTCAACCATCTCGAAAACATTGAACTCCTCGGAAAGGCCCGATATCGAGACCCGTCAACACCGATCCGATTAACCATCCAATCTAGGCAGTCAGGTATGGTTGAATTCGATTCTCCTCAACGTGCCCTAACCCCGGGTCAAATCCTTGCATTTTATGAAGGGGAGCAACTCGTAGGTTCCGCTATCTATTCTCTTTCCAAATTTGGTCGGGCTGCCCTTTCAACTTGATTTGGTCTATTTGCCAACCATAAGTAAGAAGAGTACATGCGATTAAAACTTTCACAAAAAACGAGAAACAAGCTTCCCATTGCTGAGGACCAAGCTCCTCTAAAAACGAAGGAGAACTTGGAAGAATACCTACAAGGGGCTATTTCTTTTCTACAGACTCAACAAATTGCCCTACAAAGAACGATCTCTGTTTTAGAAGAAATTGCCCAACTCGCTCCGACGATGAAAGCGGATATCATTCGGAAGGTTTCCAAAGAAGAAGAAATTTCCTCTAGAAAAAAGCTAAAATTATTAAGAAAAGAACTCAAAGCTCTCGCGAGTCTTTCCTTTAATAAGCAGCCTCTTTTTAGTGCGGAAGAATCGGACAGCTCTTTTCCTTTATTTGAGAAAGGTGGAGCTAATGCTCCTCAAATCAAGCAACCTTCTGCTCCTTTTTATTACAAACCGATTCAGAAAACGAGTCACGAGGTAAACCTTGAGTTGGTTCATTCCTCTCTCCAAGCAATTCAAGAAATGCTTGGGCAAAATAATTCTACCACACAGGACTTGCAGACCAGTTTTAAAGCTCTAGCGAGCGACCCTGAATCCTATGCAAAATTGCAGTTTTTCGAAGAAAGGGTTAAAACATGGGTATCTGAAATCATGGACGGACAAGATGGCTTATCCGTACAAGCTCATATCCTAAGCCAAAGGGTTGATGGTTTGGTGAGTGGACTCAAATCCAATCACTTAGACTGAATTTTTAAAAAAAATGAATCCGGATAGACCGACTGCACCTACACCCGGGTCTGGTTCAGGTCGTCCTTTCCTTGGGATTCATTTTGTGAACTGTGGCACATACGGGAGAATTTACAAAAACAAGGAAGGCGATGCCTACGTCGGGCACTGTCCTAAATGTATGCATGCTTTACGAGTACGAATTGGTCCTGAAGGAACTGGCACACGTTTCTTTAAGTGTTTTTGCCCTTAAGAAGTTTGGGATACAGTAAAAATTCCTCCGAGTTAGGGATTTTGAAAATCTGGTTGGCTTGATGTATTGAAATCCGGCAGAGGATCGGTTTTCATTTTGTTTTCCATCTCCCGGATAAGATTAATGGTTCGATCGTCAAGTACCTCATTTGCAGCCTCCTCCGCCATAATATAATGTGTTTTGAGAATTGGATTCGAGCTCAAAGGGATCGATTGCTTCTCGTCAACTGAAGGGATTACTTCAGAAATGAGTGGTGTTTTAAATGGTTCAGCATTTTTTTCTAACCAGCCAAAATAACCAACCAAAGTGGCAAAGACTCCGACTATAACAAACACTCTTACAGAGGAAAGGCTTTGCGGTTTAGGCTTCAAATTGGCCTGAATAGAATCTGTTCTATCCGCATCCACATTTGCAGACTCATTCACTTCACCACTTCCAGCTGTTTCTTGCTCTACACCAAACCACTCGAGTAAGAAATCTTCTGTTTTCTTAGAGACCTTTAGCTCTTCTTTGAAAAAAGAGCGGTCCAATGCCCGGTATCCATTCTTCAACTCCTCAATTACTTT
>JAQCIX010000207.1 GCA_027593365.1 Verrucomicrobiota bacterium | reverse complement strand
CCATTGTGGAAATGAGGAATGCTTGAAACACATGAGCCAGTGCATGGGCCTCAAAGCAATTGAAAATGGCCGGGAGGTGCACACCTATGCCTATGGCACCGCTCAGTACCACTGGGGACTGAGCCCACGGGACCGCTGGGTGCTCTTTGATGTAAAGAAGGACCCCGGTTGCCGGAATGATTTATCTGAAAAACGCCCGGGCTTGGTGACCAAACTGAGCAAGGCCTATGACCAATGGTGGGACGACACCTACCCGGAAATGATCGCCATGGGCGGGGACGAGGGAAACCCGGATGTGGGCCGAAAGGCCTCGCAAAAAAGTGCCAATTGGAAGGGTAAAACCACCGACAAAAAATAAGGCTCTGCCCCTTACTCCGATTTATTGCTTAGGAGATTTTTGGGCCAATTGGCGCAGGGCTTTCCACTTATCTAACCTTTCAGAAATCGCCGACTCAGCACCTGACTTTTTCGGGCAGTACAAAGTGAGCGGTTTTTCGAGGTATTCCTGACCGGATATATTCTCGGGAAACTCATGGCTGTAGAGGTAGCCCTCCTCCCCTTCCTCCCGGTCCTTACGATTACGCCCATGACGGTCGCGCACCGAAGATGGAACGGACTGAACGGGTTGTTCCAGCAGGACACGCTTCGCCTCAGCAATGGCCAGGGTGGCACTGTTGCTCTTCGGGCAGGTGGCGAGAAACAAAACCACATGGGCAAGGTTGAGCTCGCATTCGGGCAACCCGATGGTTTCGCAGGCACGAAAAGCGGCATCCGCCATCAGCAGGGCACGGGAATCGGCCAAGCCCACATCCTCGGAGGCAAAAATAACGAGGCGACGAGCAATGAAGCGCGGGTCCTCTCCACCGGCCAGCATCTTGGCCAGCCAGTAAACCGCAGCATCTGGATCGTTCCCGCGCATGCTTTTAATAAGAGCGGAGGCGGTGTCATAATGCTCATCCTCGTCGCGGTCGTATCGCACACCCCGCTCCTGGGCAAAGGCAGATACTTCAGCATCCCCTAGGCTTGCCCCGGTGGACAGTCCTTCGACCATGGTTTCCAGTAAGTTGTAGGCCCGGCGCATATCGCCTTCAGCAAACAGGGCGAGCTTAAACAAGGCTTCTCTCTGTGCGGTGCACTTTCTATCCCCTAGCCCACGATCGATATTGGTGAGGCATTCTGCCAATGCTTCGACAATCACTTCCTGGCTCAGAGACTTGAGAGTGAAAAGATGGGAACGGCTGAGAAGTGGGTCGATGATATAATACCTGGGGTTGTGGGTGGTGGCCCCAATCAGCCGGACTTCCCCAGACTCGATATCAGGCAACAACAAATCCTGCTGGGCCTTATTGAACCGGTGGATCTCATCGACAAAAAGATAGCAATGATCGGCACCGTGGTAGCGGGCGAGCTTAAGAGTCTCCCGAAGCTCTGCCACATTAGAGGTAACCGCATTGACCTTGAGCAGCTTGCACTTGCCCTCCTGTGCAATGACGCTTGCGAGGGTGGTTTTACCCGTACCCGGAGGACCGGCCAAAAGGATGTTGCCCACCCGGTTCTCACGGATCAGCTTGGGCAGAAGGCAGCCAGCCCCTAGTAAATGTTGCTGGCCAAAGACTTCGCTTAAAGTTTGAGGACGCATCCGCTCAGCCAACGGACGGCGGCGGGCTTGCCCACTCTTTGCCGGTTGTTCGAGCGAAAAGTTCATGGCGTCTTTCTGCATACTTCAATACCACCAATACAGGGATGCACAAGAGGGGCAAGAACTGAGAAAAAAGTTCTAAGAAAGATGATCATAAAATGAACATTTCCTTCTTTTGATGCGAAGAAAAAAGAACCACTTTGGCACGAATTAGAATTTTGGCACGGCTTTTGCAAGAAATGATGTACAACGATCAACTACTGATCACAACTAACTGAATATCAATAATTAATAAAATGAAATCTAAATCCCTAATGTTGTTAAGTATGGGCGCATCCCCCTGGAAGTTTATGCTTCTTGCGGTCATTCTTGCGTTTTCCAATGCGATTCCCGCCCATGCGGACGATCATGAAGAAGCAGCACCTGCTGCAGAGGAGGAAGCTGGTCCGGTGGATGATTATCTCGAACTCTTAGAAGCCCAAGGCGAATATGCTCCTGCTTATGATTTCTTTACGACTTCTATGTTATGGACAGTTATCGCTGCAGCCTTGGTATTTTTAATGCACCTTGGCTTTGCCACGCTTGAGTCTGGCCTCTGTCAGAAAAAGAACACGGTAAATATTCTGTTTAAAAATGTTTTCATAATTTCGATCGGTGTTCTTACATACGCATTTTTCGGATTCAATACCCACTACCCCGGAGACTTTAACGGATGGTTTAGTTGGGGTGGTATGATTGGCGACCTCAATGCAGACGGCGGAGCAACCTGGGGATATGGTGGACTTGGTCTTGCCATGACTGGTTTTGGTGATTTCATTTTCCAAGCCATGTTTGCAGCCACAGGTGCTACGATTGTATCTGGAGCTGTGGCTGAGCGTGTTAAACTCTCTGCTTTTATGGTTTTCGCATTACTCTTTGTAGGTGTTGCTTACCCTGTCGCTGGTTCCTGGCACTGGGGTGGAGGCGTTCTTGCCGAGCTTGGATTCAAAGATTTTGCGGGTTCCACAGTAGTACATGCTTTTGGTGGCTTTGGTGCCTTGGCCTGTGTGATGGTTCTTGGACCACGCCGTGGTAAGTACACTGAAAATGGAATCAAGCCTATCCCTGCACACAACTTCCCACTCGCAGCCATAGGTGTATTCTTACTTATGTTTGGCTGGTACGGATTCAATGGTGGTTCCGTTCTCTCCGCTGAGCCAGGTGCTCTTGGTTTGGTCTTCACCACCACTACTCTTGCTGCTTGTGCAGGTGCTATTGGTGCGATGTTCACATCCTGGTTTGCACTTAAAAAGCCCGACCTCTCCATGGCTCTTAATGGAATCCTTGCTGGTTTAGTTGGCATTACTGCCAATGCGGATGTTGTTTCCGTAGGAAGCTCCATCATCATCGGATTAATCGCTGGAATCATCGTTGTCTTC
>JAQCIX010000206.1 GCA_027593365.1 Verrucomicrobiota bacterium | reverse complement strand
TATTTTTGCCAGTGCCTATGGAGATGGAGTTATTATCGGAGGAGATGACGGACAACACCCCTGGACCCTAGATGCTAGTTCTTACAACTGGTTAAATGTATTTCGCGGAGAAAATGAAGCCCTCCAGCAAATCACCCTTGGCTTGGATCCACGTACAAATCTCGGCATGCTAACTGGATCCATCGGGGAAATTCTAGTTTTTGACCGACTGCTTGAACCTTTTGAAAGAGAAATGGTGGAAGGATATCTGGCCCACAAGTGGGGATTACTTGAAGATCTTGCCGAATCTGGATTTGCGGTAAATCAGGGATTGGTATTGTACTACCCATTCAATGAAACCGGTGGCTCTGTGGTTGAGGACTACTCCGAGACCCTTCGGCACGCTATGGTCATAGATGCAGATTTAAATACGGAGGGTAAATTTACATCCGGCATCGGGTTTGATTCCATTGATCCCGCCAATGCAAAGATTGATTTGGATTACAACGAACTTTCTATAACCCAAAATAATTGGACTGTATCCACATGGTTTCAGTACCCCATTCATAACGCTGATGTAGATGAATATGTTGTGTATTTTGCAGATGGAACAAGCTTTCCAGTATTTTATGTCGGAGATGAACAATTTGTCATGGATGGAATCTCCGATTCAGATTTTGAGGCAACCAGCCTGACAGGCACAGAGGAATCTCAAGAGTGGCACCACTTTGCCCTCACCTCATACACCGGTGGATATGCCTTATTTATCGACGGTGAGGAAAAATACCGGGACCCCACATGGACTGCCGGTTCTCTGGGTATCCGAACGATCGGAAATATTCTTGGTGGAGGTAGCCGTTTCTCTCCTGCTATGGATGACTTCCGGGTTTATAACCGAATGTTGAGTAATTCTGAAATCACCTCGCTTTACGGAAATGGTGAAGGAGATTTCGGTACTCATCGCTATGAGTCATTCCCACCAGTATTTGATAACGTACCGGTTATTCTTCTCCCCAAAGATGCCATTGCCCATTGGAAATTTGATAACTTGGATGGCACGGAAGTAAGAGACTCTTCTGGTTTCGAAAACCATGGATTTGTAGATGGTGATGACTCCGACTTTGACCTTTTTATAAATAATTCCACGGAAGGGAAAAATGGACAATCCATGCAGTTCTTTAATGATGTAAGGATTAAATGCACATTAAACGAACCCAGCGAACAAACTACGCTCAGAGATTCCTTCTCTTTAAGTTTTTGGCTAAACACCAATGATTCAGATGCTTCTATAATTTCTTCTGGCCGATTCAATATCTTTGTTTCTGATGGCTACCTAGGAACCGAGATATATGTGGGTTCTCAATGGCGTAAAACGGAGCCCATACTGATTCCATTTGGAGCATGGATGCATATCATTCTTTGGTGGGATGGAAATAAGTTAAGACTTTATCTTAATAACGAGGAAGCGACTCCAGCAGTAAATGCCAAAGGCAACCTCACCGGAAACCCAACCTTTTATCTGGGTGAAACTTCCAATGATGGGTACGGTGCTTTTAGTGGTCTCATCGATGACTTCAGGGTCTATGCCCATGCATTAAACCCTAAAGAAAGAGAGAATACTTTTAACTTTATCGACTCTGCTTTGGTTGCGACCTACGGAGAAGAATTTTCATACCAAATTGAGACCCTTAAAGGCCCCACAGATTTCAACGCAACGGGTCTCCCCACAGGGTTATCTATCGATCCAAAATCCGGACTCATTTTTGGTACTCCCTTACAATCTGGCTTGGATTTCAATGTTACGATTGCTGCCTCCAATTCTTCCGGAAGCGACGAAGAAAATATGACCTTTTTTGTGAATCCTGGATCACAAAGTATTATCTTTACTGAAATCAATTCCCTCAAATATGGCGATCCACCTGTTGACTTAAATTGGACTAGCACATCGGGCCTTCCTGTTTCTATTCGGATTGTGGAAGGGGAAGAATTTGCCGAACTCAGTTCCGCTCAAATGCCCAGCACTCTGACTATCCTCAACCCTGGAGTTGTAAAACTGGAGGGTTCCCAACCTGGTGATGGCAACGCAACTTATCAAGCCGCCACCAAGGTCCTCGATGAATTCATTATCTCAAAGAAAGAACTTATCGTGCAGGTGAACAATTATTTCAGAAAACCTGACGAAGAAAATCCTCCTTTGGAATATCAATTGGTCGGGTTGGTTGGCGATGATAACGAGACCGGTTTTGATCGAAACATTACCCTAACGCTTGATGTTACCGATGGATCGCCCGAAAACCCAACCCCCATTGGCGAATATAAAATCCGTGGAAGCAGTGGTCTCTCCTCCAAATATTTCTTTACCTACATCGATGGCACCTTAACCGTAAGTAATAAGAAAAAACAGGGAGTCCTCTTCGATCAGGATCTAAGCCAAATTCCGGCAACTTCCGAACCCATTGATCTTAATGGATATTCGTTCGACTTGGATAATAATCTATCCACAGGCTTACCTCTCTATTACGAAGTTGAAAATAAAAATGTCGCAAGACTGCTGGTTACTCAAAACGAACACCTCCGATCCCACTGGAAATTTGATGAATCTAAATATGCCGAAGCCTACGATGAAAAGAGAAGAAACTCTGGAACACTTCTCGGTCTGACCACAGTGGGTGAAAACTCGGCTTGGAGCGAAGGTAAATTCTCCGGTGCCCTTCAACTCAATGGCACATCTGGCAGAGTTGATTTTGGTCCCATTCGTTTCCCTGAAAACTATACCCTTTCTTTCTGGGTAATGCCGGACTCGAATACTTCTTCCCCAGAAAGTCCAGAAATGAATATTCTTACCAAATTTGGTGTACCTACGATGAATCACTTCCGTTTCTATAAACAAGAAGGAAATGGATCCATTGCCTTTGACTTTTATGCAGATGGAAATGCATCTCCCACCACATATTCATCCGATGCCAACATCCTCGAAGATTCAAACTGGACTCACTTTGCCATCGTTCATGAAATAGAAACCGGTTCGCTTCGGATTTACGCGGATGGAGATCTTATCATCGAGGAAAGTTCTGTGGTTGA
>JAQCIX010000205.1 GCA_027593365.1 Verrucomicrobiota bacterium | reverse complement strand
TTGGGTATGGCCAACCTTTTATTGCCGGACGATCTACCCAATCCTGAATTTTTGCAGGGCCGTGCCACCGGTAGCAGGTTAGCGGAAGAGATTCGCAAAATTTTCTTAGATCAGGAGTCTGGTAAAAATGCAGCTCGTAGTGCCGAAAAACTTCATCAACTCCTTGCCCAACCCCAGAAACTTGGGGTGGCCGACTGGTTACTTCAGGAAGGTAAACTGGGCTGAGCTCGCATTTGTTCCCACAAGCGCATCGCTCTCTTAGAAAGGGCTAACCGGCATTTTTCCACTTCTGCCAGCCTGGACTGCAGGTTCTCGTTAGCAATTGCCGATACATCATCCATGTTGTAAAGGTAAACATTGTCCACCCCAGCTGCCTTTTCCTCCACATTACGGGGCACAGAAGCATCGATTAAGAAAAGCGGTTTGGATGGACGCTTTTTCATCGCTTGTACAACCTGGGCTTGTGTGAGCAAGGCTTGGCTACTTGCGGTGGATGCGAGCACCACATCAAAGAGGTGGAGCGATTCATGGAATTTAGAGTAGGCTAAAGTAAAACCATCAAACTTTTGGGCCAATTCATCGGGTTTTCTCCGGCTCAATGGACACCAATCAAAAGTACGGCCGGTCACCGTGATTGCCTCGGATCCTCGAGACTTAAAAGCTTCCAGTGCACTTTCAGCGACCTCTCCTGCACCGACCACCAGAAGTCTGCATTTATCCACCTGTCCAAAAATACGCCGGGCTAGTTCGCATAGAACATTGCCCAGGTTTACCTGCCCTTTGGATATGCCAGTGTTGGTTCGTGCCCATTTGGCAGCCTGAAAACTTTTTTGAAATAAGCGGTTGAGGGCCTTTCCGGTGGCACCTCGTTCGCAGGCTTCATCGTACGCCTTTTTTAACTGTCCCAGGATTTCAGTTTCTCCCACCATTTGCGAATCTATCCCCGATGCCACCTCGAAAAGGTGTCGGACCACTTCGGCTCCTGATCTTTGGTAAGTTTTTTCGGCCAAAAATGTTGGATCCAATTCACGGAAGTTGGAAAGATAATGTAATAGGGATTGAATTTCAAAAAATGGATCAGCTGAACCATAAATTTCCGTACGGTTACAAGTATTGAGTACCAAGCATTCTTGTAAGCCGGGCAAGTTTTCCAACCCCTCATAAAAAGAATCAATCGAATTGTTGGGCAGGGCAATGGATTCCCTCTCATTCAAGTTGGCTACCTGATGAGAGGTGCCCAGTAGAAAGAGGGAGCTGTCCGCTTGCTTACTCATCTGGAAACCATCGCAAGGGGTGGAAGGCTGGGTTTATAAAAGGCCTGCTTTTTAGATTTTGAACTGACCAATGATAAGGAGATCAGGGCGAGAGCAAACAGTCCAATAGACCACTTGGCAAAGCGCGATCCATAGAGTCGGTTGCTCAGTCGCATGCCCAGAAGAAACAAATATCCAACCCATAGAGCAGTGGTAACCGTGAGCTTTGCCCCGCTGACAAATTCTGGGTGGCGAGTCCAGTGCATCGCACCCACCACCATCGATAAAGAGAGAAAAGCGACTCCTACTGCGAGCAAACGCATAGCTGCCACTTCCAGATCCTGTATAGGAGGCAGGTATGGGCCAAGAAACCCCGGTTTTCTGGAGAGGAGGGCCTGCCTTTGGGAAAGATACATCAGGCTAACTACTGCCAATAAGCAAAAGAGACCATAGCTAAAAATGGCAATCGATGCATGCAGTTCGATCCAAGGGTCTTTAAATAAGCGCACATATCCGTGTGCCGTCCAATAGGGGGCATCCCAGTTTTTCATTCCTAAAGACAGGGTGCCAAGAAGAAAGGAGGCACCTGCACAAAAGGTACCGAGTAAATTGATCCTCCATATCAGGCGGAGTAGTAAAAAGGCCACGATCAGGGACCAGATTATAAACTGAGCTCGTTCCATACCGTTTCCCAATGGGCACCCATGCACCTCTAATCCTCGAAAATACAAGGCCCGGGTTTGCAGGAAAAAACCCACCAAGATCAGAATGAATGGACTTTCCCAAAAGAGGGTGGAGAAAGGATGTCTGGTCTTAACCATGCCCAGTACAAAGGAAGCTCCGTAGCAGGCAGTGGCCAGCCACAAAAGGTCTTTAACATCATGTACACTCATAGCAAAAGAGCAGATTGCTCGGAGACTAAGTATCTAGCGAAACCCTGAGTAAGTTTCGATGTTAAAGTAGATGTCGAACAAGACTAAGCGGTTGCGTGTACCGGAGAGGAACCAAAGTACTTACGCATCGATGCACAGTCCGTCCCTTCGCAATTTACGCAACATGGTCGGATGGAAGACTTGAAGTCATCGTTCATGTGCTCAATTACGAGTCTGGCGCATAAATCGATAAACTTTTCTTCCATATTAAAGCAGTCTACCCGGGCAAAGTGATCGACCACTTCATCGGCATAGCCACGAAATTCAATATCAATTTCATCGAGGGTTTCGATGTGGTCTGTCGTAAAAGCGATTGGTACCATAAGAATGGCCTTTTGCTTGGTTTCAGCGATGACATCGGGCGTGGATGGAGATAGCCATTTCGTTCTCTGGGGCCCAACTTTGCTTTGCCAAGCCAGGGCACCTTCGTGACCCATACCATTTTCCTGTAACACTTTTTCGATTCGATTCACAGAGCCCTGAATTTCCTCGTTGTATTTATCACCTTTTTCAAGGCAGTAGGATTCTGGAAGGCTGTGTGCCGAGTAGATGATACGAATATCTTCATCTTTTAAACCGTGATCCTTTTTCATCTCCTCAAATTTCCTTTGGATCAGCATGGCCCAAAGTTCGGTGTAATCGGCACGATCCCACCATTGATCAATGACCGATATTTTATCCTTAAAGTCGGAGTTATTTTGTTTATCTAACCACCTGTAGGCATCGCAAAATGAGGAACCACTGGTGCAGCAACTGTGCTGAGGGTATTGAGAAAAAAGAATGATTTTCTCGGCTTCTTTGTATTGCTTGATCATCTCTCCCGGGCGAGGAGAACAGTAACGGAATCCGGAGACACAAACATGGGGTGCCGACTCTGGGTTGAG
>JAQCIX010000204.1 GCA_027593365.1 Verrucomicrobiota bacterium | reverse complement strand
CAGTAAAGTGCCGCAAACACGAGGGGGAAAAGTGCGGCAAATCCACTAAAGCACCAAATTGCCAAATCAAATACATTGGCATTTTTGAGTGCCATCGCCAACAGATAGGTCAGAGCAACAATGATCACGATAAAGGATCTCGCGATTCGTAGTTTTTGAGAGTCGCTCAGTTTATTTTCTCCTGCTCTGTAGACCACAATATCATTGGTAAAAATCGTGCCCAGGCAGAGAAACTGGGAGTCCAAAGAAGACATGATCGCAGCTAACACCCCGGCGGTTAATAAGCCAGTAAGCAGCGGGTCTCCTACCAGAAGATTGAGCATAGCAGACAAAACTGCCGGCGGAGGTATGCCCGGTGCAAGCAAGCCGCTCGCCCAGCTGCCAATCAAGACACAGGGTACCCATACGATCATGATACAAATGGGATGAGCCACCACCGTCAGCTTAAAGGCACGGGCATTCCGAGCGGTTAACCAATGTTGAAAAAGGTGAGGAAACATTCCCACACTCAAGGGGATAAAAAGATAGGTGACAAAGGTGATAAAGGGCATACCAATCTCACGTTCAAAGGATAGCAGCTCTCCGGTTTTAGGGTTTTTCTTTTTGAATTCCGCCCGGACCGTTTCACGAGCGAGATGAGGATGCGTACTGGTAAGATCAGCCTTTGAAAAGTTATGGACTTTGCCAACTATTTTGGGCGGCGTGTTCTCGAGCAACCCACCAGCTTCCGGTTCATAACGATAATCCTGAACCACATCGCCCTTCTCGTTTACACGCATTGCAACCTTGCCCGCCTGCTCCAAACCGCCCAGGGATTGAACAATAAAATAAAAAGCAATCATTCCCATACCCATAAACACAAGGGTCTGAAAGGCATTGGCGAAAGCGGCCCCACGCGAACCACCAAGAAAAACATAGGTCAGCACTACCCCGCAAATAACCAGCCCAGATAACCATGGGGGCACGCCACCTGCCCATGCAGGAATTGTTGGATTAGTAAAAAGCTCGGGGAATGCTCCTGCAGTAACAGGTTCGATTACTTTTCCTGCCCCGATGATGCCGATTAGTAAATAAGGAACCACCAGTAGGACTAGGATTGGAAAAAGCAGATATCCGATGCTCTTACTCTCAAACCGTTCTCGAAAAAATTGAATCTGGGTAAGATAACCATTTCTTTTACCCAGTGCCCAGAGGCGGATACCCACCAGGAAAAAAATCGCCATGTGCACAAGTCCACTGATCGAGGCCATTAACCCATAAGTACCAATTCCACGCTCAAAGGATTTTCCAGTCGAGCCGACCAAGGCAAACGCTGTCATGGTTGTCCCAAATACACTCATGAGTAACAGAAAGGGCCCAATACTATGACTCGCTACAAAAAAGTCCTGACTTGTGCCACGAAACAAACGGCTACTTCCCACACCGAGAAGTAATAATATGAAAAGATAACCTACAATGATGAGCAAAACTTCCATACCAATTAGTTTTGTAAGTCAGATTTCACGCCATACTTACTTTCCTCAGGCTCTTTCTCTGCATATTCCTCCCAGTCGCTTGGCCAAGCCCGTACAACCGCCCATGCTCCAAGGCCAGAGCATGCCACAGAAAAAAGTGCATGATAAAACAGACCTATGGGAACGCCCCCAAAAACCATCTCCTCAGATTGCCAGTTCCAGAAATCCTGATGTAAAAACAGCAGGGCCAAGAAAAGCATCCAAAATATTTTCATATACTAATCGAAATCGAAACTTTCAGGTCGTCTATTTTTTTGTTTTTCCAACCGCATAAAGGTGCGTCTGCGTGGAAACATAAAGGGTCTGGTTGGCCACCACTGGTGAGCTGTAAATAGGTGCACCTAAGTTGATTGCCTCGGGTTCTGCATATTCTTTCCCATGTTCAAAAATTAGTAAATCCCCATCCTCATTTCCTAAAAGTACTTTGCCATCCACAAGCAAGGTAGACCCCCATATGCGACTGTACGAGTCGTGTGTCCAATACACCTCCCCAGTTTCAGCATCCAGGCAATGCAAAATCCCTGCATACTCGGCCTGATAAATGAGACCATCCCCAATCGAGGGTGTTGATATCGTTCTTCCAATATCGGTATTTTTCCAAAGTACCTCACCTGAATTTGCGTCGATACAGGATAGTCGCCCAACTCCATCCCCATGTTCTGGATCCTGCCCGATGGAGCAGTAGAGCCTATTGTTGTAGAGCACAGGAGTGGCAATGAGTTCACTAGGTCCTGGAGGTGTAGCATAAGGAATTTTTCTTCCCTCAGAATCGATCCGATAGCCAGGCTCATTACAATCAACCTTCCATTTTGGAAGAAAGAGATCGAAACCCTCCTCATCCTGCTTGGTTTGGTTGGGATAGGCATAGAGAAAGCCATCCGTTCCTCCCCAAAATAAAGTTTCGACATCATCAATCACCCCATAGGTTAGGGAGGACCATGCTGCGTGAAGGGATTCTTTACTTGCCTCGGAACCATCCTCTCCGATGAGAGCCCCCGTGCTTTTATCCAAAGCGATCCAGCTCGGGGAAAGTGGACTTGGTATATTGGTATGGGACCAGTCCACCCCATTGGAAGTGGCAACAAATATACGATCCCCCACAATCAATGCCGAAGAGCTGGTCACATTATGGGGGAAAACTCCCAACTCATCCCGCATATCGTATCTCCAAATGATATCAGCATCGAGCTCAGGGCTGAGTAAATCCATGGCTCCCTTGGGCCGGACATAATTTTCTTCATCCTTATAAGGACCATCATTTCCATTTTTCAACCCCTTCAAATCCAGGCAAATCACTTCACAACGGTTGGTTACGACATAGGCTCTTCCTTGCTCGATAGCGGCGGAAGAGCATACCCCTATATACTCCCAGTCACTTACTTTACCCGCCCCAAGCTTGGGAATGACTAACTGCCATTCAAATGCTCCGCTTACCTCATCAAAGCACATCACCACTCCACGGTCTCCCTTCTTCTGGGGGTCGCGCACCGATTCATTATTGGTGCCAACGATTACTTTTCCTTCTCCAATCGTAACATTCCCATAGGATTGAGAA
>JAQCIX010000203.1 GCA_027593365.1 Verrucomicrobiota bacterium | reverse complement strand
GGACTGGGCTAAAGTGGATGTTTATGAATGGTACTATCATGCCCAGGCATGCTTTCAATCCACCGGGGTTAATAGCAGTAAGTACTGGAGAGAATGGAATAAAAACTTCCAACAAGTTGTGGTCAAAGCTCAGGCATCGGATGGCCATTGGCCACATGGTGCCCACTTTCACGGCGATACCGATCTTTATCGAACAACCATGGCTATCTTAATGCTAGAGGTTTACTACCGTTATGCACCGATGTCTAAAGTCTAGAGGTTCTATTTTCTCATCCCTTATCACAAAATCTAAATATTCACGCCATGAGACATTCATTTCTCCTCTTCATTTTTAGCATACTTTCCTCTGTTTTTATATACGGAGAGAAGAATGCTCGAGAAATTGTCATCACTGGAAATGATGCCATGCAGTTTGATTTGAAAAAGATGGAGGCATCCGCGGGTGAAAATATTAAGATTACCTTCAAAAATGTTGGTTCTATCCCCAAAATAGCCATGGGCCATAACTGGGTGCTTTTGAAAAAAGATACCGACGCCCTAGCCTTCGGGCAGAAAGTTTTGGCATCAGGTGGTAGTGCAACTAATGCATTACCCAAATCCCTACTCGGTGAAGTCATCGCACATACTCAAGTTATTGGTCCAGGTGAAGCAGAGTCTGTAACCTTTAAGGTTCCCAGTGAACCAGGGGATTACCAATATGTATGCACATTCCCTGGGCACTTCGCGATGATGCGTGGGGTTTTGCTCGTCAGATAACCTTCCACCTTCTCCCTTTAGGTACTAAGCCGAGTAGAAGTCCACGCCTGTGTCTGAGTCTTTCAAAGAAACCACTATCTTAGAAAAAGCAAACGCCCAAGGGGGTATTAAAAAAGTTTTAATTTTCAGTAAAATTAGTGGGCCTGGTATTTGGTTAACGCTTGCAGCCTTAAGTGCCGGTTCACTGATCGGCTCACTTGGACTTGGACAATGGTTGGGCACCGAAGCTCTTTGGGTGCAAGCTTCTGCAATGCTGCTAGGGATATTTTCTCTTTGGGCAGTCAGCCAGATCTCACTCAACACTCAACAAAGCTTGTTTTCCTTGATGAAAAATGAGTGGAATCCATCTTTGGCTTGGTGGTTTGCAGGATCCGCACTGGTAACAAACTTTGCTTGGTGTATGCCCCAATTTCGTTTTGGTGCCGAAATTACTGGTTCCATTTTATTTCCTCCTTTGGATAATAAAGGGGGCAAAATAGGGGTAGCTTTTGTCCTGCTCTGCCTATCCATATTCCTTTCATTTTGGTACGAGCGCTCTGGCCTTCATTCCAAATTATTTCAATGGATATTAAGGCTTATTCTTTTTTCGTTAATTGGTTGCCTGGGAGTTTCAGTTTGCATGCTCATACCAGGTTCTGGTCTCTCTTTTTCCAGTATTTTTTCTGGTTTTTTACCGGATCTTAACAACCTCACCAATACATCCCCAAGATTTGAGGCTCTTCTTTCCCAAACCGGAGAATTTCGTTCGTTTTGGGAAGAAAATTTAGTTTCTCGACAAAAAGAACTCATCCTTATCACATTCTCATCCACTCTCGGCGTAAATCTTTTATTTTCACTACCCTTATTGCTTTTGGGGAGGGGTTGGAGAAGAGACCATAACCAATTTGCTAAGTTTAATTTATTTCTTGGGTTATTTATACCCTTTGTTCTTTGTTCCTCCTGCCTGACGATTTTATCGGCAGTCGCTCACCAAAAAATGATTCATTCCTTGAATGAAGAAGTCAGCGTTAATACTAAATATTCAGAATCCGAAACGATCCGCAATTTATTAAAAGAGCGTATCATCTTCGAAATTGGAGAAGAGCAGTTTCAAAGCCTTCCCCCATTCCAACAGGATGAGAAAATCGAATCCCTTTCAAAACCTAACTACATCCTCGCTCATTTGGTCTCTCAATCTGATACCCAAAAATGGATTCATTACTTAAGTGATTCAGGCAAAGAACCGGTAAAATATCTGTTAGGAATCGTAGTCCTCCTTATTTCGTTTTCTACGATCGTGATTTTGATGGTATTGAACGGCCATTTGATCTGTGAAATTCTTGGGAAACCCCATAAGGGTGCACCCTTTCAGACCGGCTCTCTTTTGCTAGCGGTAAGTTCAATAGGTCCTTTTGTATGGTCAGACCAAGATGCATGGGTTGCGGACCCATCCTATTTTCTCAGTCTGGCCATTATTCCCTACATTCTTCTATCTTTTCTGCTTATGCTTAACAGCAAAGAATTACTTGGACGCCAATACCCTCAAGGCATCAAGGGATTCTCACTCAATGTGGGTGTATGCTTATCTTTCCTTTTGCTCGGAAGCTGTTCTTTCTACTTAGTGTGGAACCACACCTGGGGAAGCTTCCCGATTGGTCAAGTGTTAGTAACCTTGATTGGAATTCTCGTCTTGATTGGCTATTTTTCTCTTAAAAATAAAAAGCTAGCTCAAAGGCTAAAAGGTTTAGAGGTCAGATTGGACAGAGTCGATCAACTCAAAAATAAGTAAAGATCTCGTTTCATCTCTCACTTTGGAGCATTTTCTAGAGGTATCCATTGTCTGATTTCACCTTTGGGTCCAATTTTAGAATACAGAACCCAAGCATCTCCTGTAGTGGTATCTACCTTGATCAACCTCTTATACAAAAAGGGTTTTGCATCCTGGGAATAATACTCTCCACTTACGATTTGATATTTACCATTCTGATTTCCTCCTGCACTAAAACTTGGTGGTGGTGGAATGTTTAAGGGTAAGTTTGGAGGTCTATTACTGGGCTTATTTTGTCCATTCAAAGCAATAGCAATAAAGCATAATAACATTGGTGATAGATTAGAGAGAGGTAAGAATTTCATATAAATTAATATTCGTATTTTATTTCTTTATACAATCATTTAACAAAAAAGCTCCCTCGGTCTTGCCCAAACCGAGGGAGCGTAAGTGAACAATAATGTTCGAAAATAGTTTAAAATTTAAACACATCAAAACTGCAACAAAATAGTAATAATAACGCAATTTAAATATCTTATAATATTACGTGAATTTTTGCGTTCAAAAATGCTTTGTTTGA
>JAQCIX010000202.1 GCA_027593365.1 Verrucomicrobiota bacterium | reverse complement strand
GGACTCTTCGCTGTCGGTAATTTCATGACCACTTTCAAGTAATTTACAAACAACTGCCTCTGAATCTCGCTCATTCATTTGGCAACCATATGTTTTAATAAAAACTTTGCTCATGAAAAAGCTCTTAAAACTACAAGAAGGAGTGAGACGGTCAATTGCTAACCCAATTACACACTTCTGAAAGGGAAGTAATTAGGGTCGATTCAAATTTCTTTAATCGACTCGTGTCAACATGACCCAGTGTAAAAAGAAACGACTTACAGCCAATGATTTGAGCAACTTCCCAATCGTGACAAGTATCACCTACTAAAACCGCGTCTTCAGCAAAGACACCTATTTCAGATAAGTGTTCTTGTGCTCTTTCATTTTTCCCTCGAGCTTCAATATCTTCTGCTCCATCAACAAAGCTAAAAAAAGAATCCACAGAAAAATGTTTAACAAATCCCTCCAAATCAGATTGTTTGCCAGCGGATAAAATAGATTGAGATATTCCTTGTGAGTTCAACCGCTCTAAAGTTTTTATAGCTCTTTCATGTAATTGGCATTCTGTGAATCGTTTTCGATATTCGCTGATAAATCGCAGTGCCAAAGCATCATACTTACAACCGGAGTAAGGAAGGCCTAATTGTTTATAAAAACTCGCAACAGGAAAAAAGAATTTTTGCCTGTATTGATTGATTGAAATTTCTTCGATTTGATAATTCCTGAGTTCTTCATTCAAAATCTTAACACAAAGACCCACATCATCAATCAATGTGCCATTCCAATCCCAAATTACATGTCGTACCATTTTTAATTAAAAGACCGAATTAGAAAAACAATGATGTGCAACTAAATAATTCAAGAACAATTGGTTGTGTAAATTTATCGTTCATAGTGTACAACCCAAAACCTAAATTTTTCTTCAAATATTGGGGCTTCTTTTCAAGATGAAAACTTGGCTAAATTTCTTGCATTCAACTAAGTATCCAACAGATTAGAGTATTTCATTCATACCATGGCTAAAGCATCAGATAAAACACCAAACAATCCAACGTCCGATTTAGACCTCGCCCTTCAGAGTATCAATAAAAAGTTTGGTGAAGGTGCTTTAATGAAACTCGGTGATGCTACCAAGATGAATGTATCTGTAATATCGACAGGTTCATTAGCTGTAGATCTTTCTCTTGGAGTCGGAGGCTTACCTCGGGGCAGAATCGTTGAAATTTATGGCCCTGAATCCTCAGGGAAAACTACATTTTGTTTGAGTGTAATCGCCGAGGCACAAAGAAAAGGAGGAAACGCGGTATTTGTTGATGTCGAGCATGCACTAGATCCAAGGTACGCCAAAATAGTTGGAGTCGATCTCGATAACCTTATGGTGTCTCAGCCAGAAAGTGGAGAAGATGCCCTTAATATCACTGAAACTCTCATCCGCTCGGGTGCCATTGATGTAATCGTCCTTGATTCAGTTGCTGCCTTAGTTTCAAGGCAGGAACTAGATGGTCAAATGGGCGACACAACTGTTGGACTTCAAGCACGGATGATGAGTCAAGCTATGAGACGGCTTACAGCTGCAATATCCAAGACCAATTGCGTCTGTATTTTCACTAATCAAATTAGAGAAAAAATTGGAGTAATGTTCGGTAGTCCGGAGACAACCCCTGGTGGAAGAGCCCTCAAGTTTTTCTGCTCAGTGCGGATGGATATTAGAAGGATTGGCCAAATCAAGGAAGCTAATGGAACCGTTACCGGTTCACGAACTCGATTAAAAATTGTTAAAAATAAAGTAGCTCCTCCATTTACCGCCTGTGAATTTGATATCATGTATAACGAGGGAATTTCGAAAACAGGCTCCGTCATAGATCTTGGAATCGAGCATAACATTCTTACAAAAAAAGGTGCTTGGATCTCATTTGATGGTGATTTAGTCGGCCAAGGAAGAGAAGCGGCAAAGCTAGCACTTGCAGAAAATCCAGAAATAATGCAGAAAATTACCGCTGCAATCCTGGATAAAGTTCAGGTTTCAGTTGGTTCAGTGCTTGCACAGGTAGACCCTGCAGACGAGGATTGATATTTAGAAATCCGCCCTACCCTAGCCTGACGGGATGGATACAATTGTGGCACAAGCAACACCTTGCGGTGAGTCAGCGATAGGATTAATTCGTGTAAGTGGCAATCTTGCACACAAAATCGCTATGATTGCCTGCGACAAAAATGTGATTGAACCAAGGATGGCAACACTTGCTGAATACAAAAATCAGAAGGAGGAACTGATTGATCAAGTTCTCATAACTTATTTTGAAGCCGGTAAATCCTACACCGGTGAAGAATCCATTGAAATTTCTTGTCATGGAAATCCTCTAATTGAAGAACTAATCTGTAAAGATTTACTAAAGCGCGGTTGCCGTATGGCAGAACCGGGTGAATTTACTAAAAGAGCCTTTCTTAACGGAAAAATTGATCTATCTCAGGCCGAATCGGTGGCTCAGATAATTTCCGCGAAAAACGAACATTCTCTGGCACTTGCAAACAGGAATTTAAAAGGTGAACTCTCCAACAAACTTATCCATATACAAGAATCCATTCTGGAATTACAGGCATCCCTTGAAGCACACATTGATTTCCCTGAAGACGATTTAGGCGAGGAAGATCAAACCAAAACAATTGAACTTATTAATCAGGTAATCATTGAGCTCAAAACTTTACTTGATCAGGCAGATCGGACGAAATTTTTAATCAATAATATTCGGGTCGTACTAGTCGGGCATCCAAATGTAGGTAAAAGTAGTTTGTTCAACACACTAGCCGGAAAAAGCAGAGCTCTAATTCATTCTCAGGCAGGAACAACCAGAGATTATCTGGAAACAGAAATCAGGTTAGGTAAAAAATGGATTACATTAGTTGATACGGCAGGCGTACATGAAACCCAGGATGAGATTGAAATGGCTGGAATTGAACTAACCAAAGAGCAGGTGGATCAGGCAGATGTCCTTCTATGGGTCATAGACAACTCAGTGCCCTACCCCACTCTACTCCCGGAAGCTTTCAAATTATTTATCGAAAATAAACCAACCATTTTGGTCCGTAACAAAAGAGATCTTGGGAATAGTGGATGGACGCCTGATCTT
>JAQCIX010000019.1 GCA_027593365.1 Verrucomicrobiota bacterium | reverse complement strand
CAAGGAAAGTACCACTTAAAGCAGCTGCAACCTTGTAACCGACCGATTCAGGATCCTCAAGGTTAGACATTGTGTTGATAATACCAAGAACAGCAGCTACGATTCCCACCCCTGGCAAAGCATCTGAAATCATTTCAATGGCTTTAATAGATCTACTAGCCTCTGCCTCTCGACTACTCAACTCAGATTTAAGAATCCCTCCGATTTCTCCAGGTTTACAACGACCATCAACGATTGGGCGGAGCGAATTACATAGAAACTCAACTAGGCCTTTGTCATTCAAAAAAGAAGGATACTTGGTGAAAATTGTGCTATTGTTTGGGTCGCTCACATGCTCATCCAAGGCTGGTGTTCCTTTTCTTCGTCCGAGCATAAATAGCTCATAAAGCAAAACTAAAAGATCGATAAATTTACCTTGGTTACTTATTCCACCCTTGAAAGCTTTCAGGACATCGTTTTTGAGACCAACAAGTACACTTTTGGGACTTGATACGACCAAGATGCCAAGTCCAATCCCACAAATGATCATGATTTCACCGGCATGAATAAGGGTGACAGGGTTCCCTCCTGCAACGGCAAAACCACCAATACAAGAGACGAAGACAATTATGATTCCTATTGTTAAGAGCATTGTATTTAAATGTTTTTACTCGGATGTTTGGAATTTTGCACGAAGTGAAATGATGGAGTGAGATAGTATTTGACTAATCCTACCTTCGCTAAGGTTAAAGACATGTGCGATTTCAGACAACCTCAATTCCTCAATGTAGTACAACATCAGGATTTTCTGGTTCTGCTCAGGAAGTTCCTTTATTCGCTCTCTTAATTCGACAACTTTTTCCTTCCGCTCCAAATTATCAATGGCAGTAGGTTCGGTAGGATCATAAAGAGTTTCACTCAAAGAATCAGAAAAACTCTCAGAATCTGAATTGGATGAAGATGATTCGAAAGGAACAAAGACAACCGGTTGGGTCTCTTTGAGTAACTTCCTATATTCTTTGGTAGTTATTTTTAATTCAGTACAAATTTCCTCAGGAGTCGGAGGCCTCTTAAAAGCAAGTTCAAGCTCTAAGATGGTAGATTGAAGAGATTTGGCTTTAGCACGATTTGCCCTGGGTAGATGGTCGATTCTCCTAAGTTCATCAAGTAGACCACCCTTTATTCTTAATGTTGCATAATTACCAAAAGACTTTCCCTTGGACGGATCAAATCGATTGACAGCAAGAATAAGCGATCGAACTCCTATCCCATACATGTCCTCTGTTTCATAGTTTTCAGGAAAGTGAAAACGCAAGCGGTTCACAATAGATTTAACTAAAGGCAGATAATCTACAATCCATTGGTCTCTTGATTCATCGCTAGACATGGCGTTGCGATAATTAGCCGCAGCTTGCTCGAATCTTTTACTCTCTTCCAAAGAAAAGTCTTTTGAAACTGCGGTACTCATTTCTTTAAAGAATTACCAGCAGATGTTAGACTTTTCCTTGTAGATGAAGCTTCCATATTGGCTCTTGCTGTGGAACTGACCAAGTCACTACTTGAGGCTGAGCCATCGGGTGATTGAGTAGAAACTTTTTTCAATATTTCCGAGTCGTCCAAACCATTACCAATTACACTCTCTCTAGTGCACTGAACTTTTTTTAACGCAGAGGACAAAAGCATTCGCCAGGAAAGTGAAAAAAATAAAGATCCGATCGCACCATAAATCAAACTTTTTAAGGGGTCATGATTCAAGACGAGTGAAAAACCATAAAAGAAAATAAAACCTATGAAGCCACTTAAGAAAAAGAAATATTTAGCATCATCGTTCATTTCTTAAATCCTTTGGTAAGAAGAAAAGGACTGGGTGTATAAATTTTCTGGAAATGATTTCGCAATCATCTGATTTAACACATTGGATGAAAAGTCGCCTGTAATATTCTGTCCGGTGGAAATGCAATAAGGAGACAAGGCTGAATCAAAGATAATTGGCCAAAGCTTGGAAGCATTAGAAAGTTCATCAAAGTGAGTAATTGCGAGATGAGTCGAATCTAAATTACACCCTATCCTCACGCATTTCGTGAGTACTTTTGAATCATAAGCACCATTAACTACCAAGATGCGAGAAGTCACTCCCAGTGAGGTCAAAGAAGACTTTATCTTAGACCACTCCGTTGCATCGCTCAGTGAGATACCGGGTATATCGATAAACAGAGGGGATTGAAGAGTAGCGTTAGGGATTTTTGATTCCTCCCTGTATAGAGTAACTCCTATAACCTCACAAAAAATCCTCAAGGAATCGTCGGGATTGGGGACTCCATTTTCTAACTTCAGAACCATGGGAAGTTTCTTCTTAATAAAAACTTCATGTGCGAGCATTTTACAAAGCATTGTTGTCTTCCCTGAACCCGGGGAACCAAGAAGAGCGATTTTGCTTCCAAGTGGAACTTGCGGGGTACTCTTAAATCGGTCCGACAGACATTGGGTTACTTTTCGTAAAACATCCGCTAAAGACAAGTTGGAAATATCGCCTACTTCAGGCCAAGATTTGATTTGAGCAAGTAAAACATCATCAAAACCAGCTTTAGATAAAAGCTGAAGTGCATCCTGAGAGAGATCCTTTGAAAGATCAGTGGACATGGCAGGATCGACTTGTTCTGCATTTGATACTGAAACCGAATCAACAATCTTTGGTTCCTCGTTGTGCGAGACTTCCTCCACTATTCTTTCTGAGCTATCTGAGGGCTCAAAGGATTCAGTTTTAGATAGATTTCCAACTGGAGGAACTTCAGCAATTACCTCCAGCTTGGGAGAAGAAATAAAACGCTTCAGACCCTCACCGCCAGTCTGACGAACAGAAACCACACGTGCACTATCACCAAGCTTTTCCCGAATCATTCGGACCGCCTCTTCTGCAGAGCGTACAACTAGGCGATACCTTTTGGGTTTAGTTGTATCTGTAAGATTATCTTCTTCCGCGATCATACTAATTGACTAACTGAGGTTCAGTTAAAGCTAAATCAGGGTTTTGATTGGGTTCGTTCAAAGAGGATGGTGATAAATTTTCAGGAATGGAAAGCTGAGGGAGTGTAATCGAAGCAAAAGGTTCGACCATGGTTTCAGGGGGAATTTCCTGATAGGCGAAGATCGAAAGCTGCGGATAACTTGGTTCCAAAAACCTCCTTAAGGCCAGCCTAAGATCGGATGTTGTAACCATACAAGGATTGAGACCTTGGTCAGACATTTCATCAATTTTGGGTACAATTTCAGAAATGAGACCTTGGGTTAAATCCGCATCCATAGCCAAACCCACATCAAATTGGCTTTTCTTTACCCGCTGAACAAGAATTTGTTCAAGCTTGGGATCCAGCGTCATCGAAACTAACTTATTCGGTTCAACCTCAAATTCTTTGACAAAGTACATGCCAAGGCGCTTCCGCGCCTGCTCGGATAAGTCATCAGGATTCTTGGTAATGGAGGCCATGTCAGCAATTGTCTCCAAAATTAAAGTGAGATTTTTAATAGGAATTCGCTCACGAAGAAGATTTTGTAAGGTTCTTTGGATAATTCCAACACTAACTAAATCGGGTAATAACTCACTGACCAGCGTAGGATTGTTGTCCTTGATTAAATCAAGCAACTTTTGCGTACCTTCTCGTTCCAAGATCATGTAGGCAGATTTTTTAAGGATATCAGAAAGATGAGTCACTAAGACGGAGGATGGGTCCACCACTGTAAAACCTTCAACCTCGGCTTTTCTTTTGTCTTTTTCAGTCACCCATAAAGCTTTGATCCCAAAAACAGGCTCAACCGTGGGAGCACCATCGATTTTATTTTCATTACCTCCCCCCATATTCATAGCTAGAAAACGATCTGGCATCACAGATGATCGGGCAATTTCTTTTCCTCTCAGCAAAAACCTGTATTCATTTGGCTCAAGCTCAATATTATCACGTACGCCAATTGTTGGTAGAAGCATGCCCATTTCTTTTGCAAAATTTGTTCGAGCACCCGTGATTCGGTCAAGGAGGTCTCCACCTTTGCCCTTATCGGCCAAAACTAAGAGACCATACCCCATTTCCAATCCAAAAACTTCTTGTTCGATAGCTCTTTCCATCGCAGAATTACTGCTAGGAACTGCTTCTGGTGATGCTGTACCAGGGTTAGCTTGTACGCTTGGTTGACTTTGCCCTCTACCGTCTAATGAGGACTGACTTGAACTTGAAGTAATTTCTTCAATCTCAGATTCCCCAAGTGCCTTTTTGTGAAGATAATAAGAGAGACAAAAGCAAGAGATAGACAGCAGGAAAAATGGCCAAAAGGTTTCGGATAAAAATATAGAGAAAAGGAAAAGCAAAAAGCCGGATATAGCAATTGCACGCGGATAGATAGTTAATTGCTTCCCCACAAACTCTCCCAAGTTTGCTTCATCCGAAGAGCGGGTTACGAGAATACCAGCGGCTATGGAGATAATAATCGCTGGTATTTGCGAAACGAGACCGTCCCCGATCGAGAGAACTGTGTAGGACTGCAGAGCTTCCGCGACTGGGAGGTCTCGCTGAAAGTATCCAATTAGGATTCCGCCAATGATATTTACAACCGTTATAAAAATTCCCGCTACCGCATCTCCGCGCACGAATTTACTCGCACCGTCCATCGCACCATAAAAATCAGCATCTTTTTGAATCTTAGCTCTTTTTTCCAGAGCTTGTGCTTCAGAGATAATACCTGCGTTCATTTCAGCATCAATTGACATTTGCTTACCAGGCATAGCATCTAATGTGAAACGAGCAGTTACTTCCGCAATTCGACCAGCACCCTTAGTAATGACCACAAAATTGATAATCACAAGGATTAGGAAAATCACCGCACCCACAACATAGTTACCGCCAACCACAAAGGTTCCGAAGGATTGAATGACAGAACCTGCATCGCCATCGAGTAGGATTAGCCTAGTGGACGCAACATTAAGACCAAGTCGGTAGAGGGTAACCGCTAATAAAATCGTTGGGAAAACTGAAAATTCGGGGGGTTCTTTAACATAGACTACCGTCAGTAAAATAAGTAGGGAGATAGCTATACTGAAGACAAGCAATATGCTTAGTAAATCCTTGTGAATAGGAATGACTAAAAGAAAAACGGCTGCAAATAAGCCAAAAATAAAACCAAGATCCGAATTCCCCTTGAAACGGGCAAAGAATGGAGAAATTTTGCGAATTATCTCCATTAGGCAAAGCGGGTTTGTAACTTACTTTTTGAAAGCAACCTCCTAGCTTTCAATCTATGAAAATAATAAGCATTTTTCTTGTAAACATCAGCCAAAATTTTAGCTACAACCTGATAAAGTTGGAGAGGAATGGGTTGCCCCACTACTCCCAAAGCATAGAGCATTTGAGCCACCGGTTTATCTTCAACCATCGGGACTTCAAATTCCTTAGCGATTAACTTGATTCTTCTGGCTAACATATCATGACCTTTAGCAACCACTACAGGAGCATTATCCGTGCCCTTTTCATATTTTAATGCAACAGCGTAGTGCGTGGGGTTGGTTACTACCACATCAGCCGTGGAAACATCTTGTAAATTCTGTCCCATTGCCATTTCCATTGCTTTTCTTCTTTGGGCAGATTTCACCTCCTCAGAAACTTCCTTACTTTTTCTCTCTTCCTTGACCTCCTGCTTGGTCATTTTCATCTCATCGGTGTGTTCCTTTTTTTTGATAATGAAATTAATGATCGCAACCACGAGGAGCATCAAAACAAGCAAAGCAAACATCACTAGCATTAACTCATAGATAAAACCTGGAATATGCTGAATAGGAATTGGGGCATAAAAAATTGGATCATCTAAGAATATAAGAATCGTTAGCCAAACCACAGTTCCGATGAATAAAAACTTCAGGAAATCCACCAAAAAGGCCTTAAGACCTTTTAGCCCCCAAATCCTTTTAACCCCACTAATTGGGTTCATCTTACTCAACTTTGGTTCCAGTGCCTTGGGGGTAAAACTAAACCCTGTCTGTACGCCTTCAGCCATAAGGGATGCCAGAAAACAAGCGGCCAACATAGGTAATACAATCAACCCTAAGGCGACATACGAATCGCCAAAGGTACTCGCAATCCCCTCCTGAGTAGCTTCAATAGTACTTAAATTCTCAAAAATAGATTTTGTGAAAAGCATCATTTCTCCTGCTTTTGAAGGTGCCCAGAAAAAGAGCACCAATAACCCCGCTAAAAGGGTTGCAGTCATCCCAATTTCAGGAGCTTTTGCAAATTGACCCCGGGATCTTGCCTCTGACAATTTTTTCTCGGTCGGATCCTCGGTTTTGGATTCTTTATCTACATCAGCCATTGGTAAATTCTATCCTGACTGAATGATATCAAGCATAACTTGTACCGACCTCCTACTGTGCTCAATTACATAAGAAGAAAATAAAAGAATTGAAGATACTAATAAGACTAGTCCAGCCATAATGCGAACAGCGAAACTAGTAATAAAAACATTCATTTTCGGAACGGCCTTACCAAGAACAGCAAATGAAATATTCACAATGAAGTTTAGGGCAATAAAAGGAGCAGCCATCAGGACTCCCAAAACAAAGACATTGGACACTTCAGTCACATATTCCACCATCGGGTTAGCTGATAAAAAAAATACACCTACGGGTAAAATCTCAAAACTAAGGGTGAAAGCCTTAATCACTTCTTGGTGAATTCCTGCAATGAAGAAGATCAAAAGGCTGAAATAGTAAAACAAACTACTTAAGGTCGCATCGGTAGACCCAAGTAGCGGGTTGATACTGTTACTTGCCATCAGTCCAATCTCATAAGAAATAAGAAATCCAGCTAGCTCCACCGCGAAAAAGACCATTCGGACCATCATTGCCAATAGTAAACCAATACAGACCTCGTTCATCGCTAGTAGAATAGCCCCAAGGTAATGACTAGAAATCTCAAGGTCAGCAGGAACAAAAGGGCTTATAAGTAAGGAGAGTAAAAGCCCAAAAGCCATACGAATTCGAACTGGAATCAACTTTCCTGCAAAAAGAGGAATACCCAAAAAAAAGGCTCCCGTCCGAAGTAAAACGAGAACCCAAACGACAATTTGTTCTGCCTCGATTGTCACTGAGCCATGGTGGGGATCAGATTAAACATGGATATACAAAAATCTGTTAATGTCTTAAGGATAAAGTTAGAGGCCAAAACAATCGCTAAAGAAACGCAAATTAGTTTGGGCACAAAGGTAAGGGTCTGTTCTTGTAGACTGGTAATGGATTGAACAAAACTCACTAAAAGACCAACCACAGTTGCAGTTCCAAGGATGGGGATAGCAAGCAGAAGCCCTGTTTGGAGAAGATTCCTCATCAAGTCGACTGCAAGTTCCATTGTCATAATTTAAAACCTCGATCTAAGATATATTAAAACTCTCCACCAAGGATTGGACGATTAGATACCAACCATCCACCAATACGAATAAAAGTAATTTAAAGGGCATAGAAATCACCACAGGGGGCATCATCATCATTCCCATAGACATCAGCGTAGATGCGACGATAAAATCAACCACAATAAAGGGTATGAAAATTAAGAAGCCCATCTGAAATGCAGTCCTCAACTCACTTAAAATAAAGGATGGGACTACTATACTAAGGGGTAACTCATCCCGAGTCATTGCTCCCTGCCGAGATATTTCCAGGAAAAACTGTGCATCTTCCTGTCTAGTTTGATTCATCATAAAATCTTTCATGTACGCAGTTGCAACTTCTAAGGCTTCCGATGAAAGCATGGCTTTTTCCATGTATGGTGTCACGGCATCATCATAGATTTTATTCCAAACAGGCCCCATTATGAAAAAAGTTAAAAAGAGACCTAATCCAATGATAATTTGACTCGAGGGAGCCGCGTTTACACCAATCGCATTTCTAACAAAACCCAAAACGATAATAATTCGAGTGAAGCAAGTCATCATCATGATCACCGAAGGACCAAGAGTAAGAATGGTCATGGCGATGACTAATTGAATCGCTAAACCAAGATCACCTTCCTCGTTCGCACCGCTTACATCGATTCTTAATCCGGGAGAACCGGTGCCAGTTGTTTGTGCATAACCGTAACCACCTAGGAAGAAAAACAAAAATAGAAAAAGTAGGATGCTCCTCTTACGATGGAAAAATTGTAATATTCTGGACATGCAAATTTAGGAGCCAGCTTTACCAGAACCCATCGCCTCATCGGTAGAACTATTGTCTAACTTGGAAAGAAGTTGAATACTTCCAGAACTTATGCCCAACAAGAACTTTTCTTGATCGTAAGAAGCTACGACCAAAAATTGTTTGTTTCCCAATGAACGGGTATCAGATAATACAATCCCTTTTCGTCCATCAGTGGAATGTTTGATTATGTTTCTATTATTAACGAATTTTGAAAAAAAATAAGCTGCTGCAGCTAATATCCCCAAAAAACCTATAATACGGAAGATTTGACTAAACTCCCCGAGTTGCTCCATCTATCGCTTCAGCAACGTGTTTTATTCTGTTAAAGAATAATTTAACGAAATCAGGATATAGAATCTACAATCTCGGTGATCTTTAAGCCAAACCTGTCATCGATCACTACGACCTCACCAAGAGCAATGAGCTTGCCATTAACAAGTAAACTGACTGGATCTTTCGCATTCTGCTTTAATTGAATTTGCGAACCTGGGCTTAATTCAACAATTTCCTTCATTGGGAGTTGAGCGGTACCCAACTGAACGGTGACTTGGACTTTTACATCCATAACTATGTCCATTTTTTTACTATCCATGAGATTTTCCTATTAAATTGAGACTTTCAGTCTTACATTCATTTACCTGATAAGCTACTTGATCTCCCTCCAAACCAATTTCACCCAAAAAACAGGTACGATCTTCTATTCTGACCTTAGTCTTTGAAATGATTTCTGGGTTCATTTCTATAATATCGTCCACTTCTAAATTGAAAAGGTCTCGGACCGACAGCTGAAAAGCATCCCACTCTACGGAAATATCAACCGGAATTTCATCGTAAATCTCATGCCATTTAGGAGATAATGTGCTCTTTGTTTTGGCAGGAACATTAGCTTGAGATAATACACCGCTCAAAACGGGCTCCATGGTGTAATAGGGAACCGCAATGCGAAGTGGGCCGGATACATCCCCAAAGGAAGCTTCCATGCTTAGAATCAGCATCATTGCATGGGGCGGCGAGGTTTGAAGGAATTTACCTGTGGTTTCAGTACCAATAACAACTGGATTGAGTTCCTTTATGGATTTCCACTGCTTGCACCACTCTTCTAAAATAATGAGATTGAAATCCTCGACTAAAGCTTTTTCAATGTCGGTTAGTCCACGCTCCTCCGGATTGGTTGAGCCCCTACCACCCAAAATCCGATCAACAACTGTCGCCGAAAGATGGGAATTAACATCGAGTAACCCAACACCATTTAACTCCTGAAGTTTAAACAAGGTTACGCATGATGGAGAATTGATAGAAGAAATGAAGCTTTTGTAAAGATCGGCACTTAAATCCTCTAATTCCAAGTTGAACTCCGTGCGAAGGAACATGGAGAGGTGACCTGCGAGATAATATACAAATTGCTCAGATTTGGTCTTAAGCAGAGCAAGATCAGATTCAGATAAAATAATTGGATTTGTAAAATCGTACTTTTTGATCTTCAAATCTGAAGAATCCGAAAGTTTGGTTCCGTCATGCAAAAAAACATAACGATTGCCTGATGAAGACTCTTCTAGTTCATCAAGGTCAAAACTTTCATCCTCAAAATTTTCGGTATCTGCCATTTTATTATTGAACCACGAATTGTGTAAAATAAATCTGACGAATTAGATCACTTTCTCCGTCTCGGTATTTCCTTAAAACCATGGAGAAAGATTTTTTCAAATCAATCCTCACTCTTTCCTGAAAACCATCTAATTGAGCATCCTCATAAGTGTAACCTCCCATTATGGAAAGAGCTTTGTCCCGTATGCGATGTTCATTCATTTCTAACACCTTTTCAAAATCACCCGCCAGTCCCTCCAATCGGAGTTCAAGGTTTATGTATCTCGATTTAATGGGTCCACCAAGATTGGTAATAAGCTGTTTGATCTCGTAAAACTTTTCCTCACCCGAGGGTTCCATATCCAAAGGTTGTCCGCCTTCGATTATCTGATTAGTAACAACCGACTCAGGTTTGTTCATTTTGATAACAAAAGACATTGCCGCTACAGTTAAAGCGGGGGCAAGTATTATCGCTATTAGGACAGGAACAAGGTTTCCACCACCTGAAGATTTCTTGCCTTCGCTTGCGGGTAATTCATCTAATTGGTCAGCACTCATGAAGTAAAAATTAGGGGTTAGCGCTTAAGGTTTACTGCTTCAGTAAGAATTGCATCCGAGGTAGTTACAATCCTAGAACCTGCTTGAAAAGATCTTTGATGACTAATCATAAAAGCAAATTCATTGGTTAAATCTACATTGGATAGCTCAAGTGCGTACTGTTTGATCTTTCCATTCGACCCAGTTGCAGGCACTGGATTTTCAACGATCCCAGCTAAATCTTCACCAGGATTACCATTTGAAAAAAGACTATTCCCTGCACGTCTAAGATATTGGGGTGCACTAAAATTCGATAATTTGATCTGCCCAGAATTGCGAATCGTATCTTGGCCATCTTTAGAAACAATGAGACTGACCACACCATTTTGATCGACTCTCCTGGCAAGCAAATCTTCCCCTTCTTCCAAACCAACTTTAAGAGGTTCTCCTGCAACATTAACCAACTGGAATCTATATTGGTCTCGAGTCACAACAAAGCCATCAGCAGTGGACTCAAAAGATCCAGCACGAGTGTAGAAAAGTTCACCGGAAGCTGGATCTAAAACTTCAAAAAAACCTCCGCCATTTGGAAGGGCCTCTCCTTCAATTGCAAAATCTAAATCCAATCCGGTATTTTCAATAACGCCTTGATTGAAGTTAGAAGATAATGAGCTAACATTAACTCCTGTGCCAAAGTTTCGAGTATCATTCTTAGGTTCACCATCAATGGCAAATCCAGGATTATTCTGTACGATGTAAGCGTTGTCAGAATAATTTGCTCTAGAAGATTTATAACCTAAGGAATTAACATTGGCTATGTTATTACTTAATACCTGCAAACCTTCTGAGAAGCTTTTCAAAGCAGAGACGCCGTTATGTAAAGATGGAATCATTGAGATTACAGTTCTTTGTTACCTGCTAGCTGCACGCGTGACACATCTTTAGGGTCATAGGACTCGCCGTCGACCTCCAGCCGAATCGAACCATCTTCAAGTTTCTCAACTGCATCTACCCTACCTGAAATTTCTTTGATACCGTTATTTATCTTCACATGATTACCAAGATAAGATTGAGCAAGCATTTCGCCATGAGAATCAGCAAATTTAGAAAAGCCTTGCGTGAATTGCTGCATTTGTTCCAACGAAGCAATATTTGCCATTTGAGAGATAAACTCAGTATCTTTCATAGGCTCAAGTGGATCCTGATTTGTAATTTGACTGGTTAACAACTGCAAAAAGTCATCCATTTTTAATTGGCTATTGTTCTCTGCTGCTTGATTGGCAGACAAAGAGGGAGCATTACCTATTAATGAGGATTGGGAAATTGTATCAATCATAACTGAGGGTTTGTTTTGGAAAAGGCACGATCCATTTGGCTATAAGAATCGAAGAAATAAAAATTTAAAGAAGGTTCATCCTTGTTGCTTGAAACAGATTTGGATGAAAACTTATCGGATAAATCCTCGAGGACCCGCATATCCTCGGAAACAAAACATACATTGGTAAAATCTTTCATGTTTTCGATCCTTACTGAAACTGAACTTCCATTGTCCAGGGTAACTGCAAACCTGACAACATCTTGATGGGCAGAAAACAAGACAGGAGTTTCAAAGATAAGTGTAGATACTTTATCCGAGAACTGATCGAAAGTAAATGGACCTGATTGGTTTTGTTCAGTTTCATTTGTAGGTTTTTCTGGTAACTCGCGAGATAAGTTGTCATTCAAAAGATCAAAAGCACTTTTTGTGCCATCATCTCTAAAGTTCCTTTTTTTCAAACCTTGGTTCTTGGGTAAACTTAGGCTTACAAAAGAGGAAGGTTTCTTGGCAAAGGTAGATATGTTCGTAGTTAATGATTTATCCGCAAAATTTTTATCATTTGAGAGTAATGGTTTACCCGTTGTCAAAAAAGAATTTGTAGTCACAAGGTTAACAGAACTCTTTAAATTACTGCTGGAGGATTTACCAAAACCATTAGTCATGACTCCGGGGATGCTGGATGGATTTGATTTATCTGCAGAATTATATGCAGAAGACTGAGATTGAGGGAGTAAACTCTTAAAGGATTCACCCTTTACTTGCCCACCCTCCCCAGAAAGATTACTTTTAGAGGACAAGTTTTTCTGCGAAGATGAGAACTTGCTGAATTGCTTGAGGTTGGTTTCGAAATTCTCAGTAGACATCTTGGGAGGCAACCAAAATGAACCTCCCCTACCGAGGGACTTGTGCCCGTCGGGCGATTTTTGACTAGGATTGAAGGATACAGAATTCACACTAAATCATTCTAAACTCACACTTGGTAAAAGTCCTCGATCACGCATCGCCAATGCATCAGCTAATTCAATTAAATCATCTTGGTCGCTATTCAGCATAAAAGCGATGATAGGTGCCTTATCCTCTGCTTTTAGCATCTCAAAGATACTCAGGGCTTCCTCGAACCTTCTTTTTTGGCGCCAATTTTGGATTTCAACGCTCGCTACTTCAGGGCCCATTTCTACCCAACGCTTAGCGGTATCTTTATATTCTTTTAATTTTTCCTCACTAAGATCCTTCCCTTTCATGGACTCAAACTCAGCTAGCTTGGATGAGAGATCGTCTTGAATACGGTTAAGCTCTCTTTTTTGTTTTTCCAAAGATTCTAAGTCCATGGACAAAGCGGACTCTCTAGAATCAAGATCCTTTTCTCTTTCCAATAGCTTATCCTTTAGCAATGATAATTCTTTGGAAAGCTGATTCATTGAATGAGTTTCGGCTGGGGAGTAACTCGTGTCATCAGCATCAAACTCGACACTAGTAAACTCAGCTTTGACTACTGGCGTAGGTTTAAATAGATCATCATAGTTCAAGAAGAGCATTAGCCCTGCACTAGATACAGAAAGGAGGACGGCTAGAATAACAATAACAGATGCAGAGAATTTCATGGCTTAGGATTGATGATTAATTCTGTGAAATAAAAATCGACTGCTGATCACATCTTCAAGTTCAGTCTCTTCTTTTTTTGTTTCTTTAAAGTAGTGTTCATCTCTCTGCTTCTCTCGCAATCTTTGGACTGCTTTGAACTGAGAGTCCTTTTCGAGAAATATTTTTCTCCTTGATTCTAAGATTCGGCCAGCTTCAGTTACCTTTTTCTCTATCCTAGAAATATTTTCTCGCTCTAAAAGTAGGCTCGTTTGAAAGGATTGGATCTGAGCGGACTGAAAGACACCTTTTTGCTTCTTGTTTAAAATCTCCAGTACAGAATCTCTTTTATTCTCGGCATTGACTAAATCTAATTTCAATCTTTGGAATTCTTGAGTAGAAGCAGCAAACTGAGCCAGTGCATGTTCTCGCTTGGACTCCTTTAAGCGCAAAAGAGCATGAAGTTTAAAACTAAATGTCTTCAAATCAGTACCTTTCTTAGCTCGGAAAATGCATTGGTCCTATTTGAGAGGGTATCAAACCTTTGTCTGAGAAAAGTCTGAATGTCTGAGAATTTCTCAATAGCGCGATCAATCTTAGGATTACTATTTTTGACATACGCACCCACATTAATCATGTCTTCATTCTGGTGGTAAACCGAAAGAAGATCTCTGGCCTCTGAAATTAGATTAATTTCATCTTCACTACAAACTGATCGATCGAGTCGACTCACACTGCTTAAAACATCAATAGCAGGAAAATGATTTGCGTTGGCCAACTTCCTAGAAAGGACAATATGACCGTCCAAGAAACCACGCACTGCATCTGCAACCGGTTCATTCATATCATCACCTTCAACAAGGACAGTATAAATAGCAGTGATGGCACCCTGCTCGCTTGTACCTGTCCTTTCAAGAAGCTTAGGTAATAGAGAAAACACCGAAGGGACATAACCGCGAGACGCTGGAGGTTCTCCGGAAGCGAGACCAATCTCTCGCTGAGCCATAGCAAAGCGGGTTAAGGAATCCATCAACAGCAAAACCTTTTGCCCTTCGTTCCTGAAACCCTCGGCAATAGCTGTAGCTAAAATAGAGGCTCGGATTCTCATTGGTGCGGGTTGATCTGAAGTAGAAACGACGACGATCGATTTTTTCATACCTTCTTCACCAAGATCATTTTCAACAAATTCCCGAAGTTCGCGCCCACGTTCCCCCACTAGGGAAATCACATTCACATCTGCCTCTGATCCTCGAGCGATCATCCCTAACAAAATCGACTTCCCTACCCCACTCCCGGCGAATATTCCCATCCTCTGCCCTGTACCCATTGGAATAAAACTATCGATCGATTTAATTCCTGAGGTAAAAGGCGACTTAATCAGGGTACGTGCTAGTGGGTTGGGTGGTTCAGCAAAAAGACCATCACGAACCGGGGCAACCAAGGGGCCTTTCCCATCCAATGGGCGCCCCATACCATCAATAATCCTTCCTAGCAAAGAATCTCCATAAGGTACTTCGTTGGAATTTCTTTTTGACACCACCTTACAACCTGGGTGAATCAGATGAACACTATTAAGTGCCATCAATAAAACCGTGTTTTCCCGAAAGCCGATAACCTGGGCTTCAATTTTCTGATTGGTTCTTTCCGATGAAATAGAGCAAACCTGTCCAATTGATACCTCGGGTCCCTCCGATTCAATCACAAGCCCGATAACCCGACGAACCACTCCAATCTTGTCAAAGGTGCGGACTCCTCTTATCCCGTTTTGGAGAAGCGAAAAACGATCTGCCAAGGAATTAACCATGATTCGTCAATTCTTCTCGAACCTTCCTTAATTTAGTAGCAACCCGACCGTCTAAAAGTCCAAATCGGCTCTTAATTTGACAATCTCCAGAATTCAAGGAGGTGTCCTCAAAAAATTTCACCCTAGGCAAATCTGGTAAGATCGAATCGTCCCCATCTAAATTATCAAATATTCCAGCAATCGCACTTGCAAATCCATCTTCTCCTGAAGAATTTTGGTCTTTATCAGGAGTTTTCTGGGGAACTGGTTTCTTGCCCAGAGCTTTAAGAAGTTTTAAGTCTTCAGGGCAAAGAAAAACTTCTAAATTCTCTTCTTTATCTGAAAATTCTGCAATGAGGGAACGAACTATGCCCTCCACATCAGTACCAGTTAAATCAACTTGTGGTAGGATTTTCTGGACAATCTCCATAACCAAACTAGGGAGATTGGTATTTAACATTTCAAGTGCTTGGTCAGCTCGGTCATTTAACCGATCAAGTATATCAGCTTGTTTTTGGGCATACTCCCCTCTTAATTTTTCAATTTCTGCAGTGTAGAATTCCTCTGCCTCCTGTTTTCCAGCTTCAAGGCACTTTTGCTCATTTTGTCTCTGATCTTCGATCGGGACAGAAGGCAAGCTTACAGACTTTACCCTGAATCCTTTAGGTGGTTCAGGAAATACAATTTTTTTATTGAACGACAACGTCGCTACCTCCGGTATCCAAGATGATTTCCTCATCCTCCTCAAGTTCGCGAATGATTTGGATAACTCGATCTTGAGCAGACTCAATTTCGGAGAGCCTTTTGGGTCCGAGGAAACCCAACTGCTCTTCCAGAGCTTCTACTGCTCTTTTAGACATCGTGGTGTAGATAGCTTTTTTGAGTTCAGGAGAAGCATTCTTCATAGCAATGACCAAGTCGTCTTGGTCCACTTCTTTTGTGATCTTCGAAATATCACCTGGGCTCAGACGAACAATATCTTCAAAACGGAACATGCGTTGACGGATCGAACCACCCAACTTGGGGTTTCTTTTCTCAATGCTTTTGAGAAGTTCTTTGCTCTGTTCTTTATCAAACCAATTCAAAAGGTCTGCCGCAGCTTTTACACCACCAGAAACAACCCGTGGTGATTGGCCTTTTTGACCGATTCTAGCTCCTAATGTATTGGCGACTAATTCAACCTGAGCAAGGGGTGTCGTTTCCATTGCCCCTACTCTCTCAACTACTTGCTCCTGAACATTTGGAGGCATCATGAGTAGGACTTCTGAACCTTTATCAGCATCTAAGTTGGATAAAATAAAAGCGATTGTTTGTGGCTGTTCAAACCTAAGGACGTTGTAGATTTGCCCGGGATCCATTTCTTTGATATCTTCCATGAACTCTAGTGAGTCACGAACAGGAGAAATTCGGTTCAAAATGTTGTTTGCCTTGAAATCCCCATGAGCAAGCTCAAGCGTTTTGCGTGCAAAGGACAACCCACCTAGGTTGGAATTTACGCTAGATTCGATGATCTCTGAAAACTCGTCTAATACACAGTCTTTCAGTTCTTGATTAACCAGTGGAAAATCAGCGATTTTTTTACAGATGCTATCTGCATCTTTTTGGTCAAATCTCTTGAGTAATGTCGAGGATGCATCCGGACCAAGAGCAATCATAAGCAAGGCAAGCTTTTCGTGCCTGGATAAGCGTGCGTAACGATCAGAAACGCTTTCTTCTTCCTCAACTTCGTCCATAACAAGAGAACAGATTAGCGAGTAGTTCCTGTTTCTAAGTAACGCTTCAGTGCTGTACCTACATTATCTGGTTTTTCCTGAATCAAGTCATTCAGGAGTTCAGGTGTAAGACCACTTCCTAAGCTTCTTGTACCAGATAAAAGCTGTTGGTCATCCTCGTTGAGGATTTGTACCTCAGCCTCGTTTGGCTTAAACTTTTTTAGCATTCTTAAAAATACGATAAAAATGGCAAGTGCGAGTACCACTCCCAACAAATTCTTCAAATGCGGTCCGTATGTATCGAGGATTTGCTGGAATTGGTTGAGAGTTTCGCCGGCAGGACCAACGAAAGCAGGCAGAAAATCAACTTCATGAACAGTTACATGAGTATCGAGATCTAGTTGATCAAAACGGGCACCAATTGCATTGACAACGGCATCCCGGATTCCGTCAATTTCTTGAGCCGTCCGAGGAGACTCTCCTTTAGCTATAAGTACAGCAGCACTCCGTCCCACAATGGAACCAGGTTCCTGAACTTCTTCTCGAAGAGTACGGCTAATTTCAAAGTCTGTGGTTTTACTTTCCCTTTTCTCATCGCTTTGAGCCATCAAGGGTTCCTCAGCGGCTGCATCCTGACTTACATTAGGTACATTGGCCGCCATTCCAGCTCCCTTATTTTGTGGTTTAGTTTCAACAGTTGTAGCAGAATCCTTATCAGATGTCTGGGTGCGGGGAACCTGCCCTTCTGGATCAAACTTTTCATCCAACAGAGTCGACGACTTGGTATTCAAATTTACCGAGACTCTAGCAACCACATTGTTTTTACCAACGATACGAGCAAGCATCGTTTCAATTTTTTCCTCCAGTCTCCGTTCTTGCGCTTGATAAGCCTTCATCATTTGACCAACAACCCCAGCGGCCCCCTCAACCTCGCCTTCCTCAGAAAGTAAATTTCCTTGATTATCAAGAACCGCGACATTGGACTTATTGATACCCTTTACAGCTCTGGCCACCAAAAACTGGATCGCATTCACATTTCTACGATCCAAAGTGTTTCCACCAGTATCGACATATACAGATGCACTTGGTCTATCATTGGGATCCTCACTCAACAACAAATTGTTTTCCGGTTTTACGACGAATACTTTCGCAGAACGAATAGCATCCATCATGGAAATTGTACGGGCTAATTCTCCTTGTATGGCACGAGTGTGATTGGTTCTTTGAACAAAATCGCTGATCCCAAAATTTCCTTCGTCAAAGATCTCGTAGCCTACATCGCCACTTTTGGGAAGACCTTTCATCGCCAATTCCATACGAGCAGAAGCAAGTTTGTCGGCAGGTACCAATATAGTATCCCCACCTTGATTATACTCGAACTCAATTTGGTTAGACTTTAAGACTTCAGACACTTCAGAGAGATCTTTTGCATCAGCACCGCTTACCAATGGGCGAAGATTGGTTGCCCCTCCCGAAAAGGAAAGGATCCCAATACTCACTAAAAGAACTCCAACAAAGGCTCCAATAAGAGTAAATCTTTGAGAAACACTTAGCGCACTCCATACCTCATTTAATCTGTTAAGTCTGTCTTTCATTAATTAAAATATTCAGGACTACACTTGCATGCGCATCAGTTCCTTGTAGGAATCCACCAACTTATTTCTCACTTCAATCATAAGATTAAATGCGACCTTTGCCTCCTCTGATTTAACAACTGCTTCGTGAATATTATCCGAACGGCCGAGAATAAGATCCTGAGTTTCCTTGGCAGATACCTTCTTTTTGTAATCTACACCCTTTACAAATTTTTGGAACATATCTGCAAATCCCGGGGCAGTCACCCTATCCACAGAGGTTGTTTTATCTATGAGCGGAACAGCTGACGGTGAAGATAAACCACCTGCGAGTTGGGACTCAGAGTTTAGTTTGGGTGAAAACTTCTGAGGATTCAGGTTAGGGTTCTGTCTCAATAATTCATTGAGAGAAGGGAGTGAAGAAACAGCATCCATAATGAAAAGATTTACCTGCCAATAGCCAAGGCTTGTTGAGCCATACGTCTCGAAGTTTTGACAACAGAGAGATTCGCTTCGTAAGCACGGGAAGCACTTATCAAATCAATCATTTCTCTTGAAACATCAACATTGGGCATCTCAACCATACCATCTTTGTTAGCGTGCGGATGACCAGGATTAAAAATCATCCTACCAGGAGTTTGGTCATCATAAACATCAACCACTTTAACACCTTGATAGAGATTTTCGTCCACATAACCGGGAACTCTTCTTTCGGGCATTTTTATGAATTCTTCAAAAGCTACTTCTTTGCGCTTGTAAACATTGCCATTGGCGTCTTGCGTCGTA
>JAQCIX010000201.1 GCA_027593365.1 Verrucomicrobiota bacterium | reverse complement strand
GCCCAGAAAAATAAAAAGTTTCAAATTGAATTACTGGATTTGCAAAGGCAAAAAATTGAAGATGTTCAATCTATACAGTCTCGGGGAATGCTTGATCGGTCTACCATCTTGCTTGAACAAGAGGAGCTTTTACAGAGAGAAATGAGCCTAGAGAAAGCAAAGCTAGATTGTTTAAAAGAAAAATATCTTCTGGATTTAATAAAATAAATATGAGGAAAGTACTAAACATTTTGGGATATTTTAATGACGAAGATATAGCGTGGATGACTCAAGTGGGCACCAAGCAGAAAATACTTCCTGAACAATACTTAATCAAAAAAAGAGAACGATTAACTTCTATCTATCTAGTCCTTGATGGAATGTTTAGTGTGGAACTAAAGTCGGGTTTATCTATTGCAAAAGTTAAAAGCGGAGAAGTCCTTGGCGAAATGTCTTTTGTGGAGGAAGATTTGCCAAGCGTGGATGTAAAAGCAGATAAACCTTCTTCAGTAATTTGTATTGATCATGAATTTATGTTGGAGCGGTTTGACCAAGTACCAGGTTTTAAAGCAAGGTTTTATAATGCTATGTGTCTATGTTTATCATCCAGGTTGCGAGCAGTTACCAGGCAACTTTCGAACAAGCAAGAAGATGATTTAGAATCAAATGATTTAAATGTGCTGGATAGTAATATTGACAATGCGACTTTGAGAAGAGTTCAAATTGCTGGTGAGCGATTCAATCGTTTGCTGAGTCATTTTAGCTAGAATTTCCTCATCTAGATTGGTTCATTTTAACGCTTGGGCGGGGAGAAAGAGATTCTGCATCCGTATGGTTGGGCGAATGTTTTTTATTTGAGATATTTTCGGATTGCTTCTTTGAAAAAAAGAGTCATTTCAAATTCATTCTTATTTAAATCCGTCTACTTGTATGATCATCCCATGGGTGCGAATTGTATGGATATCTGACCAAAAGGGCTACGGCTTGGTTGCCTCCCGTCCCATCCCCAAAGGCACTGTTACCTTTGCACAGGACGGTCTCGATATCGTGATCCCTAACGATGGAATCGACCAGGTCGATCCCCTTATGATGGAGTATGTCGAAAAGTACTCCTACGAAGACTACCTAGGGAACCGCATCGTGTCCTGGGATCTAGCGAAGTACATGAATCACGACGACGACGCCAATACCCTCACTACCGGTTACGGATTCGAGGTCGCGGTGCGTGACATAGAGGAGGGCGAGGAGGTTACTGACGACTACCGTATTTTCAGCACCCATCACGACACCAATTTTATACACGAAAACCGGAGGATTGAAGAGATCAAGCCCTGGCCGGATCACCTTCTGGCTCACTGGGACAGTCGGGTGCTCGATGCCCTTCTCGTCGCTGGCATCCAAGAGCAACCCCTGCTCGGTTTCGTTCCCGATAAGGCATGGAAGTCAGTCTGCAAACTTTCCCAAAAACCGAAAACCTACCGCAGTGTCAGCGAGTCTCTACCGTTGCGCTACAAAATGGTCGCCTTTCCCAGTCCAGTCCCCAAAGCACGAAAGTCGAGGCCCTCATTGGGTACTGCCAAGAATCTGCTGGCGGGAGATTTGATAGTCCCCACCAATCGTTTGAAAGCGATGGGAGGCATTCGCTGATCCCATCTTCCTTGCCAGCCTTTTTGTAGGATCGGGTCTAGCAGCAACCAGATTCAGGCGAGCAGCAGGAACCGGCGGATTGGGTCACTTCGATTGGTGCAGGTTCGGCACCAGGTATCCCGCATTTATCTTTAGCCAGGCAATCGGTCTGCTTGGCGGTGAGCAGGAAGCGACCCTGAGAAAAGTCCAATCCGTATCGGCCAATGGTGTCGGACTGGTATTCCACTTCCACTTCCAAGTTGCTAAATCCAAGTGCTTCCTGAGCTCGTTCCACGATGCCGTAAGCCCTGCAGGGTGCCAGGCGGTGGTCGTAGTCATCCGCACTCCATAGCTGAAAACTGATCACCTGCTCCTCGCGTTGCGTGCCTCCGCAGTCCACATATTTTTTAGTGACCAATGCGACCTCGGTCAGGTGAAAGTGCGAACATGGGTGCCATTGGGGAGAACGAAAGTCAGATCATCCACTTCATCGAGATGTTCAAAAAAGGTATTTAAATTCATCTTAATCAAATCTAACGCTCCTGCCTGCTCGGGCAAGGAGAAGGAATGGTTTCACGAATTTTTTACAATCGCAAGTCCTGCGATCCTTCCGGTCGTCCACGCTGCCTGAAAGTTAAATCCGCCGGTGATACCGTCGAAGTCGAGGCATTCCCCTGCAAAGTGCAACCCGGGGGCGAGCTTGCTTTCCATTGTTCGAAAGTCCACTTCTTTCAGGCTTACTCCACCACAGGTTACGAACTCTTCCTTATTGGTGGTCTTCCCCTGCACCTTTGCCCGGTACTCGGTTAAAGCTTTCAGCAGATTTTTTTCTCCATCCTTGGAGAGATGAGCCCAGGTGGTTTCCTTTGCAATGCCAGCCTGGCTTACGAGGGCGGTCCACAACCGTTTGGGCAGTTCGTCCCGAGGGTTGGTTCCTACCTGGGCGACCGCCCGATCCTTTCTGTAAGAATGGATTTCCTCTCGTGTTTTTTCGACGGAATGATTTCCAAGCCAGTTGATTAGTACCTCAAACTGATAACCACAGGCCGCCAACGCCTCGGCCTCCCAAGCGGAGAGACGAAGGATGCAGGGTCCGCTCAATCCTCGGTGAGTGATGAGTAGGGGGCCTGACTGAGCTTTTCCACTTGGTGAAATACATGCCGTTGCATGAGGCACCGAAAGACCGGCCAGTTCTTTCAACGGGTGCTCAGGTAGGTTGAACGCGAAAAGGGAGGGCAGGAGAGGGGATAGGGTGTGGCCCAGTTCGATCAGAATGTCTTCCATTCCTGTCCCCTTAAGGGATCCCAGGGCAAGGCATACCCGGTCTGCATCTATGATTTCCTCCCGGTTGATCTCCACGGCCCATCGATCGTTTTTTCGCTCGATCCCAGTGACCCGGGAATTCTTACGGGTCACCACCTTGAGCCTGCAAGCCTCTCCAAGTAGGCAATCGATCACGCTTTGCGAATCATCGCTCATAGGAAAAATTCGCCCATCGGATTCCACCTTGGTTTTAACTCCCCGGGACTCAAACCATGAGATGGTGTC
>JAQCIX010000200.1 GCA_027593365.1 Verrucomicrobiota bacterium | reverse complement strand
GGAACTGGAACAGGACTTGATCTGGGCCAGGTCTCAGATTCTCGGGATTTCAGACTATGAAAAGTTTTCTGAAGGAGGAGATATTGAAGCTTTATCTATGGGTGAAGTGACTTGGGAAACCGAAGTTGAAATGACGGATGTGCTCGATCTGTATCGGGTTGTTCTCCGCCTCGATTACGATGGGAATGAAGACTACGGTATTGAGCCAGGCACAAGAGAGTCTGCCATCTATCTATTTCGTCCTACATGGGGTTCTCATAACGATTTTTCCTCTGATAGAGGAAGGCTGCTCGATGACCGTCGTAGGAAAATGCAGGACCACCAAGACGAACGGCGAAGGCAGAGTCGATGAAAAAGCAAGCTGGTTTCTCTTTGGTTGAAGTACTGCTCGCTCTTGCAGTGGGCGGGCTTGTTCTAATGGCAGCCAGCTCCTTGTTGGTGACCATCTCACAGTCCTGGGCGAACCGGCCAGCGACGAGGGATGCATTCGATGCCCATGTAAATGGAATTGCTCATTTTCTGACTGCGGTGCTTGAAGAGGCGACTCTTCCCAAGGAGGGTTCCGATGGGGTTGATGTGGTAGAACTTTCACGACCAGTTGGTTTTTCTGAAACAGATGATCCGCTGATCAAATTTTATCTGCGCGAAGCTCCTCCTTTTTTTTACTGGCCCCATGGTCTCGCCAGTCGGGTCCATGTTTATTTTCAATTCGAAGAGGGCGAAGGGTTATATTTTTTATGGTACTCCGACTTGCAGGAGCTTGAAAAGTCTGATTCAGGTGAACTGAAATTAGAGGACGAGGACCAGTTATTTCGTACCCAAATTAGCCCTTACCTTGAGGAGGTTTATTATTGTTATTATGGCGAGGAAGAGGAAACAGCGGACGAAGAAAAAAGTTGGCAGATTGAACCTGAACTCGAAGAAAATGTTGAAAGTGGGAAGTTTCGAATCCCTGATTTCATCAAAATTGTTTTCCGCTGGGATGAGGAAGACTTGGAGCGTACCATAACCCTAGCAGTAAGAAAGCCTGCCCCTAGCGGAATCGAGGAAGAACCTAAATAAATGAAAGGGAATCTTAACTCGAAAAAAGGAGCCATCCTTGTCTTTGTTCTGGGACTTGTGGTTTTACTGGGATCCTTATGCCTTAGGCTGATGGAAGAAACCGTCAAAGAATTAAGGTTGGTTAGCCAGTATCACAAGAGAGATGACCTTAGGCTTCATGCCTATTCGCTTCTCGATATAACAGTGGGTGTAATAAGTGAATTTCGTTTGTTAGATGATCAGTCATTGAAGTCAGGTGGAGGATGGGAGAACCCTCTCCAATGGAGTGAAATCTCGCCTGTGGATGAACGGGTCAAGTGGTCGGTTTCCTTGAAGGGCGAGTCAGGTAAGTTGCCCATATTTAAAACAAACGAAAAAGTGATGAAGGAAATTTTTGCGATTATGCATACAGGAGGTTCTGGTTTGCTAGATGAAGACGATGGACAGCCATACTATGATGCCTGGATGGATTGGCAGGATGCTGATGAAAATGAAAGAGAAGAGGGTGCGGAAGACGATTTTTATGAGGATCAGATCCCTCCCTATTTTACCTCGGGTAAAAATATAGAAAGCTTTGAGGAGTTACGAATGATAAAGGGGTTTGGCTTTGATGCAGATGACCCGGAAGAAGGTGGTCTCTTTTTTGATGAGTTAGGAAATGAAACTCAAAATATGAAAAATTTCAGGGAATCATTTTCTTTTTATCATGAAGGGCCATTAAATATATGTGAGGCCTCTCCATTTTTAAAAAAGTACATATGCGGGGATGATGAACAATTACTTGAGGACCTTACTTATTGGACACCTTACACGGGAGATAACTTAGGACCGATTGATACTCCTATTCCACTTGCTAAAGGAACTAATGAAACCTTTATGGCAGAGATTTCGGTTAGCAAAGGAAAGGCTCGTTTTGAGTTACACGCGGTGCTTACTTTTGATCAAGGAAAAGCAAATCCAAAAACAACGGAAAAGCAAAAAGCTAGAAGTAAGCAGAACCAAAATTTAAAGTATCCTGCAAGAATTCTTAGGCTTCGGGAAAACGAGAATTTGATCGACTAATAGGATGCTCAAAATTACTTCTTAATATAATGTCGGATGAGCCAGAAAGCACTCCAGACTTGCCATCAGGAGAATTGCGGGAGATTACGCTTCGTATTCCAGGGGAGTGTTTCTTCTGCGAAACAGTTGTTCTGCCATCATCGGTGGAAAAATCTTCAGAAACTAAGTCTTCGGATCGCATCTCAGAGTGGGATGATCATATCTCCCGTTTATTGAATGATAGAGAGTTTTCACCTTATCCTGCTGAGCAATTAGCATGGGGTTATCATTTGTGCGAAAAATCTAATAAAGCCCTTGTTTTTGGAACTCCCCATGGGAGGCTTCGTCAATTGGGTTGGCAAAATTTAGAGCTTTTTCGACGAGTGTTTCCATCATTCATTAGCCTTCTAGGAAAAGAGCATCAGAATCCCACCGCTATATTTTTACTTTGTGAAGAATCTCTTACTTTAGGTTGTTTTTCTCCTGAATGCTCTGTGCCGGATCATATATATTCACGATCTATAGACTTAAGCTTGGAAGACGGATTAGAAAGAGCGAAGGCTATGCTACTAGGGCTCGTGGATTTATCTGGTTACGACTTGTGTCCTGATGTTTTGGTGGCTCGTGAAATTTACCGAACAGAAAATAACACTTTCGAGTTTGAGCATCAATGGATGTCTGGAAAAGACCCATCTTTGGAGTTAGATCAGGATGTCACCATGGATGCGGATTTGCTTTGGCAACATGACCTGCGGAGCCTGCCCTTTAAGGTCGTGGAGAAAACCAGGAGAAAACAAGAGCGAAACCGATGGAAATCCCTGAAAATTGGTTTGGTCGCTGCATGTTTCATTATCACAGGATTTGTGGGGCTAAAGATTGCCGAATTTCAACTGCAGTCTTTTGCAAGCAACGAACAACTTATGGCCAGCCAGGTTCCTCTAGTTCTGGAGTCGCAAAAACTACTTGAGAAATTAAAGCAAAATCAACTTGGCGGAATTGATCCATTTGGCACGATTGGGCGGGTGGCAACCTACCGTGGTGGAAGTTTTGATAACCCTCATGTTTGGTTTTCGGAAGCCCACTTCG
>JAQCIX010000018.1 GCA_027593365.1 Verrucomicrobiota bacterium | reverse complement strand
AAGAAATTATGCCTTATATTGGGGATGGTTCCCTAGTGCTGAAACCAGCATCTGGTAAATCACGCCTTTATCCTTTCAAGGAGAAATGGATCACCACGAACGCTAAATTCAAAGGACAAAAGTTTGGAGGGATGGAATCAGCCACCCTGATAGGGTTTCCTTACGGAAATAGAATATCCTTCATGGCCACTGGTTCAGGAATGAGCTTTGGAAAAGATGTCGGCTACGGCAAAATCTTTCCATTCCAGGGCTTATCTTTGAGCTACAGCAATGGTTCTTCCCCTAAAGTGATCCCACAAAACAGAGCCTTCAAAGTAATAATCTTACCTTTGTAGGAAAATGGTACCGGCGGAGGGACTCGAACCCACGACCAAAAGATTAAGAGTCTCCTGCTCTACCAACTGAGCTACGCCGGCATCAAAACTACTTCAATAATTAGGAAAAGATTGGGGGTCAAGGTGGGAATATCGGCGACGATTCCCAATTGGGCAATCCGCTAGACTACTCAAGTTCAAATTTAACCTGCACGCGGACCTCTGTTTTTAGTTCACTGGGAGCTTGAACAGGTACGCTTTCTACCATCATATCCGCTTGCATCATTCTACGATCATGCATGGGACGGGGGTGTCCCGACAATTCTTGAATGGTGAGGGGTTTGCCGACTTTTGCATCCAGCGGTTCTGTTAATTCCATTGCTTTGAAAAGTGCATTTTCAACAGCAAGCAAACGGGCTTTCTCCACATATTGCTCATCGTCCTCAACCGCATAGGTTAGGGATTCGAAATTATTTCCTCCAGCATCAATAGCTGCCTGCATAATTTCTCCTACCCGGTCCAGCTCACGAATACGAAGAACAAGTGTATTGGTCACTTGATAACCAGTGATTAAAGGAGCCAGCCCTTTTCGGTATTCTCTTTGAGGGACCAGCTGAAAGCGGTCTGTCTCCAAATCATTCATGCTTAAACCCAGGTCTTCCAGGACCCTGAAAATTTTGGCAATGGATGCATTATTTAATTCAGTGGCCAGTTTAGCAGATTTAGCCGTACTGATGACACCCAATCTTAGAATAGCTAAATCTGGTGATGCAACAGATTCCCCAATCCCGGTCACATGAATCCATCGATCATTTGCATGTTCATTATCATGTGCAAAAAGAACTGAACAATAGAAAGTGGAAAAGAAAACCAGGAATTTTTTCATAGGTTTGATTAAGTTACAAAGAAGTGGGCCCGTCGAGTTCTTTACTCACATAGCTACCTTTCTCTAGGTCTTTTCTCATTACCTTGATTTTATTCTGAGAAAAATCCTGCCTGGTGATTTTATATTCATACCCCCACCCACCGAAGGGATGCCCATTTCTTTTTCCAGTTAAGTCGTGAAAAAACTTCTGGGCACCTAAAACCTGTTCGAAATGGATATAATAGGATGAGCTCAGGGGAGCATCCATCTGGCTGGTGATTTGATAGGGTGGCCCTCCAATTTTAAAATCTTTCAAAATGAGATAGCCGATAGGATTGGTACGACTGGTAAAAGATAAGGCTTCATTTCGAACCTCAAAGGATTGAACCAGTATTCTTTTATTAGGATCGCTCATTGAGGTGGGTTTAAAAAATGAATCTCCCGATGAAGGGTGGATCAATTCCTTGTAAGGGACTCTTACCTTGAGCCAAAACTTGGGATGGTTTTTGGTAGATGAATCAATCCGGCTCAAGTCCTCAATTTCAACATTCTTGGTCCCTTCCCAAGAGGAGAGCCTGAAACGTGAGGGTATCTTTTCAAATTTTGTACAGATGAGCCCAAAAGAATTCCCTAGGTCAGACTTTTTACTCTCCGCAGATGGAGTCTCTCTTTCTGGCACAGTTTCTACCATTTCCAATGGCTGTTCTTTTTCTGCAATCTTCATTTTATCAGGCAAGGGAGTAAAAGGAATCACTTCAGGCTCAGCACTTTTTTCAGGAATCTTGGAAGCAACTGGATCTTGGGCCACAGGCTCACTGGACTGAACAACAGGATCCTTTGAGGCCAGTTCTTCGAGCAACTCATCTCCTGGTTTTTCGAATACAAGGTATCCAAGAAAACCGATCCAGATCAGGGCAATGAGAATAAAAGTTTTCTTAATCATGGCAGTGAAAAGATGGTAAGAACAGAATTAGACGAAAAAATTATAAAATGATCAAACAATCCTTTTAACCATAAATAGAATTTCAGAGATACTTCTCCAACCATTCACGGAGAAGCTCAAGGGGTAATCCAATTACATTGGATAAAGAACCTTCAAATGAATCCACTATTATTTCCGGGTGGGTCTGAATCCCATAAGCACCTGCTTTATCCAATGGATTTACTTTTGAAAAATATAAATCGATCTTGGATGAATCCAATTTCTTAAAAGTGACCGAAGTAGAAACGCTTTCACTCAGAAAAACATCCTGAGAAATATTAATGAGGGAAACACCAGTATGCACTTGATGCGTCTTCCCGGAGAGCTTCAAGAGCATAGATTTGGCTTCCGCCAGATCTCTAGGCTTCCCGAAGACCTGATCGCCTAATGCAACAAGGGTATCAGCTCCCAATACCCATTGAGATGGATGGGATTTAGCAACGGACAAGGATTTAATTCTGGCATTCTCGATAACTAGCCGGACAGGGCCGTCTTTGTGCGTTTGGAGCTCTTCTGCCTCGGCAGTAATAATTTCAAACTTTTTCAACAAAGAAGTTAAAAGATCTTTTCTTCTCGGTGAACCAGAGGCCAAAATGAAGGAATCAACTGGGTTCAGGGTCGCTTTTTGAGGATCGGTGGACATACTTGAATGCTTTCTATGGTACCCTATCGCATTAGTTCAGCAAAATGAAGATTGGAATTGCCCAAATTAATTCCACGGTTGGTGACCTTGCAGGAAACCTTCTGCTTGCCTGCGATGCCTATTCACAATTGGCGAGTGAAGGTGCCGATTTGATCGTTTTCCCAGAACTCGCCCTTTGCGGATATCCACCGCGGGATTTGCTCTTAAAAAAGCGTTTTGGAGAGGACTGTCTTAAAGCCCTGGAAGAATTTGCTGGGCAAACAGGTCCCTGCCCTTCCCTGATTGGATTCCCTCAACAATCTGCCGAAAAAGGCAAGGAACCCTTCTTCAATGCCGCCGCACTCTGTGTCAATGGCTCAGTTAAGCAAATCTTTCAGAAGAGACTCCTTCCGACATACGATGTTTTTGATGAAGACCGCTATTTTGCCTCCGGTCAGGCTTCTTTGTTCTTCACCCATCTGGGTAAAAACATTGCGGTCACGATCTGCGAAGACATTTGGAACCTCGATAAGGACTTGCATAGCAGTGATCCGCTTGAAGAAATTTGCAGCCTACAGCCTGATGTACTGATCAATCTCTCTGCCAGTCCATGGCATGACCAGAAAAAGGCACAAAGGAAAGAGCTCCTCCACAGGGTAGTGAAAAAGCTGAAGTGTCCCCTACTCTATGTCAATACGGTGGGAGGTAACGATGAACTGATCTTTGACGGTTCTTCTGTCCTTTTATCCTCAGATGGTAAAATCATTGGCCGGGCACCCTCCTTCGAGCCTTCCTGCTCGGTTTTTGACTTGGAGTCTGGCCCGGCAGCGATGGAAGAGGAAGCTGAGGTTAAGATGGAATCGATCCGTCAGGCTTTGGTTCTCGGACTGCGCGACTATGCCCATAAGAGCGGATTCAAGAAAGGACTCGTTGGGCTTAGTGGAGGGATCGATTCTGCGGTCACCGCCGCCCTCGCGGTGGATGCACTGGGAAGAGAGAATGTCATCGGAATCAGTTTACCCTCGGCCATTTCCAGCGACCATAGCCGGGACGATGCTCATGCACTCGCCGAAAACCTTGGTATTATATACCACACCCTGCCCATCCAGAAGATTGTCGACTCTGCAGAAAGCGAACTCGCCCCTATCTTTGATGGATTGGATGCGGATGTTACCGAGGAAAACCTCCAAGCCCGTAGCCGGGGCCTGTTGTTAATGGCAGTATCCAATAAGCTAGGTGCTCTCCTTCTGACCACTGGAAACAAAAGTGAACTGGCGGTGGGGTACTGCACCCTCTATGGGGATATGTGCGGTGGACTGGCAGTAATTTCAGACCTGCCCAAAACCAAGGTCTTTGCCCTCGCACTTCACTTAAACCAGAACGGCGAGATTATTCCTAGAAATACCATAGAAAAACCACCCTCCGCAGAACTTCGCCCCGACCAAAAAGACAGTGATTCCCTGCCCGACTATGAGGTATTGGACAGCATTCTTCATAGTTATGTTGAGAAAGGGTTATCGATTGAAGCCATCATTGGCGAAGGATTTGAAGAGGAGACCGTTCGGAGAATCGTTTCCTTGGTCGACCGTAATGAATACAAACGTAAGCAAGCAGCTCCTGGACTCAAAGTAACTCCCCTCGCCTTTGGCATAGGGCGGCGCATGCCTATCGTGCAAAAATACTCCAATTAAAAAATTTCCATCATGAATATATCAGAATCTCTATTCGAAAGAGCTAAACAACTTATCCCTGGAGGGGTAAACTCCCCGGTACGGGCCTTTCGCTCGGTGGGCGGAACCCCCTTCTTTACTAAAAGGGCTTCGGGTAGTCGCCTGACCACTGCAGATGATCAGGAGCTGATTGACTATGTCTGCACATGGGGTCCAGCAATCCACGGTCACGACCATCCTGTGATCCGGGAAGCCATTGCTGATGCCTTGAGCCACGGAACCAGCTTTGGCACACCCGGCCCACTTGAAGTGGAAATGGCCGAATTGATTGTGGAACTCGTTCCCTCTGTCGAGAAGGTGCGGATGTGCAACAGTGGGACGGAGGCCACGATGTCGGCCATCCGCCTGGCCCGCGGCTTCACCGGGCGGGATAAAATCATCAAATTTGCCGGTTGTTATCACGGGCATGTCGATAGCTTGCTGGTTAAAGCGGGTTCTGGTGCCCTTACCCTGGGCAACCCAGACAGTGCCGGAGTACCTGCCTCCCTCGCTGCAGAAACCATCGTTCTTCCATACAATGATCTCGATGCTGTGGCCAGTGTCCTTGCCTCTTCCCCAAATGAGATAGCCGCCCTTATTGTTGAGCCTTACCCGGCAAACTGTGGACTGATCCTACCGTTGCCCGGCTACCTTGACGGACTCCGTAAGCTTTGCTCCGAACACGGGGTTGTGCTCATTTTTGATGAGGTCATGACCGGATTCAGGTTAAGCTCTGGCGGTGTCCAAAAGTTAACTGGAATCACCCCTGACCTCACCGCCCTGGGCAAAATCATCGGTGGAGGTTTGCCCGTGGGTGCCTTTGGAGGAAAGGAAGAAATCATGAACCACCTCGCCCCCCTCGGTCCCGTCTACCAGGCAGGTACCCTAAGTGGCAATCCCCTCGCCATGGCCGCAGGCATTGCATCCTTGAAATTATTGAAGAAAACCGATCCCTATGACCGGTTGGATTCCATGGGGCAAGAGCTTGCCCGCGGCTTGAAAAGAATGGCAGAAGACCGCGGAATTCCCTTGCAAGTTCCTCAGGTGGGCTCGATGTATTGTTTATTCTTCACCGAAGAACCGGTCACCGAATTTGAACAGGCGGTCGGGGCAAAGCATAAGCATTTCAATGCCTTTTTTCATGAATGCTTAAAAAGAGGGATTTACCTTCCCCCATCTTCCTATGAGACTTGTTTTATTAGTAATTCTCATAGTGAAGAAGATATAGCTAAGACCCTAGAGATTTTTGAACATTCATTCAGCTCTTTTTGTTGACCTTTCATCCACTCAAATCAAAGAGGTTTAGTAATGATCCATTTTCTCTCCCGTCTTTTCCTTTTCCTGACACTTCCTTGTTTCTTCTGCCTAGCTGAAGAACGGATCCCATTTTATGAGGATTACATTGAGGACGGAAACCTTCAGGAATATCTCAAGCTTGCCAATGAGTACCTTGACGAAAAACCGAACTCCAACGAAGCACCCAGAATAGCTTTGGATCTAATGATGATGGGAAAAGCAGCAGAAGATTTTAATTCAGTTGTGCGCGGAACCGACCTTTTACTTTTCGATTACTTAGGGTCCCTTCCAAGCTTACATTTCATTAGTTCTTTTGATAAGGGTTCACCCAGACTCTCACAATTATTACATGTCAAACTTAGTGAGGCAGATCTAAGTGATGCAAATTTTCCATCTGCTTATGCGAACACGATCATTCTTTTAGCTAGAATTCATGGACCTGAATTAATCAACGATCCTTTTTTGCTTCTCAGTTCATACCTTGTGGTAGAGAAGACAGACAAAAAAGATTTGGTAGAAAGCTTAGCGAAAGCTTTAGAAATCACCCAAGAGAAAAACGCTAAACTCAGACCCTTGATTGATATTTGCAAAGCAGAAACTGGTCCCCTTGAAAAACTGACGCAACTGCATCTGCTTACGAGTTTAGATACGACCTTTTTTGTTCGATTTTATACCTCCCAGCTGACTGAAGAACAAAAAAGATCCACCGACTTCCTGGAAAGTATGGTTCATTCGACACTTTTTGGAGTGCCCGCTCAACCTGAACTTGCTTTATCCTATTTATCAGATCTTCCTGAAAACCTTTCCAACCTTCCCAAGTACAAAGTATTTACAGCTCTTGTTCATTTATTGAAGGGAAATATAGAAAGCTCAACCACCATACTTTCACCAGTTGCAGATCTCGAAAACTCCGACTCGGATCCATGGATCGAAATTGCAAAATCCCTTAAAGACGGATCCGGATTTAGCCAAAGCCGAAAATCTTTATTTCTCGAACAAATCGAAAAGCTTTTTGAACGGTGGCTTAAGGGGAGCAGTGCGTTTTTGGTAAAAGGAACTTGGAATGACTCAAATGCATCTAAGCAACTCAATTTCATTCTTGGTGTAAGTAAGGAGGATGAAAGTGTTGAGATTCATTTTCTCAAAAAAGATCAACCCTACTTTTGCTATAAAGTGGCCCCGCAAAATTGCATGATTCTTACTCCATCTGGGAAAAACTTGTTGTTTAATTCTGGTGGTGCCTATCCTCTCCCAAAAATCGAAATCACCAGGGATGTCGAAGGAGGTTCTTTCAATTATAATTTCAATCTTAATTTTGGTAGAAATTTTGAAGACCTTACCAACCAAATGGAAGAAAACTTGGCTATTTCCTACCTTTCTACCGCCACAGGCAGAGAGGTTTTATTAAATCATTTTTTCGACCGAAAAGGAGTTTGGCTTTCCGCTCCAGCCTCTTCGAGCCTAGGTACAGTTTTTAATATCAACAAGATTGACCCCAAAACTGGATCCCAAATATCTAAGATCGAGATTTCCGCATCCGGAGATCTAATTTCACTCAATTTAGGAAAACTTCGGATATCGAAGTTTTTGATGGGTGAAAAGACTATCCTTAGCAACCTTCCCCAATGGGAGAAAAGTGAAGTTGAAACTATCCCTGAGTTTCAACTTCCCTTATTGATTGAATCAATTGGCACCCTTATTGAATCTGCGTCCAAGAAGTAGGTCTTACCCTTGCAGGTAAGACAAGGGTACGAGCTAATTTCAGAGAGAGGGGCCCCTCAGAGCTTTTTCCAGTTGCTGCTGGAATTCCATGACATCTTGGTCACTCGGCTTGTAGTCTGTGTTACCTCCGCTCATCGATAACCTGCCAAATTGATCAATCGTCCATTTCTTAGTCTCTCCATCTGAGAAGGTAACAGAACCACTGGCCATCGCTCCTGGAGGAGTAACGCCATCAACTTCGATTTGAACTCCACCAGTAAGAGGATCTGCATCGGGTGACTCGGGGTCATCGATGTTTGATAAGTCTTTAGGCTCAGCGGGTTGCTCAGGGTCAACAAGAGTAAGGTCTAAATCGTCCACCAAAAAACGGACATCCATGTAAGTCAGCAGAATACCAAAATCTTGATTTATTTTCTTTTGAACCTCAGAAAGACCCATCCCATCGGCCACCCATTTAGAAATTTCTAATTTTTGTTCTGCAGTAGGGACATTAGATGAAGGTTCAGAAACAACCTCATCTTTCACATTGGAACTCAAATCATCGGAAGGATTATCGGTATCACTCATATAAAGATATTCCCGTAGATCAAAAGTTAACTTTATTCAAGCTTGGAAGCTCGAATTGGGTCAGGACATAGACTGGGATAATTGCTCGTTTAGTAGTTCGACCGCGGTTTTAATCGATGCATCCTGATCCATCATGTTTTCAACAGTCTTGCAGGCATGAATCACAGTTCCATGATCACGCCCACCAAACGCACCTCCGATCTCTTGCAAAGAGTGCTCGGTTAGGATACGGGATAAATACATGGCTACCTGTCGAGGAAAAGCAATATTGGCCGGACGACGACGAGATAGCATATCTGCCATTCTTAAGTGGTAATAGTCGACGACCTTTTTTTGGATGGTTTCGATGGTGATTCGACTGAGGTTTTCTTCGCGGAGAATATCTCGAAGCAAGCGCTGGATCGTTTCCAAATCAGCTTTCTTTCGAGTTAAACCAACATAGCCAGCAACACGAGTTAGTGCCCCCTCCATACGACGAACATTGCGAGAAATATTTTTAGCTAGAAACTCCAAAACCTCCGGTTCGATGGAAATACCCATCGCTTGTGCTTTTTTCGTAAGAATGGCAACCCGTGTCTCCCAGTCAGGTGCTTGAATATCAGCTACTAAACCCCATTGAAATCGGGAAAGCAAGCGGCTTTCAATTTTATCGATTTCACCTGCAGGCCGATCACTGGTCAAAAAGATTTGACGCTGTGCTTCATATAATTCGTTGAAGGTGTGAAAGAATTCTTCCTGAATTCTCTCTTTTCCGGCCAAGAATTGAATGTCATCGATAAGAAGGTAGTCTACGCTGCGGTATCGGGAACGAAATTTGGTTAAAGTGTTTTCCTGAATAGCCCGAATGAATTCGTTGGTGAAACGCTCACAGGATACATATGCGATGCGGCAGCTTGGATTGCGATTTAAGGCTTGGTGAGCCACTGCATGCATCAAATGGGTTTTGCCTAAGCCAGTATCACCGTATAGAAAAAGGGGATTGTAAGCGTGTGCAGGAGCATTTGAAACGGCTACGCAAGCCGCGTGAGCAAGTTCACTACCCGCTCCAACGATAAAGTTTGAAAAGGTGTTTTTGGGATTAATCCCAAGAGAACGACCATGCAAAGAAGGACCAGATGTGCGAGTGGACTTTGGTTTACTGGTCTGCTTGATTCGGTTTTGAGATTGTTCCGCATCTTCCTCGTAAGATCCAAGCAACTCAACGGAATATGGATACCCAACCAATTTGTCGGCTTCTTGACGGATTACATCTAAGTAATTGTCTCTAATCCATATTGCGGAAAATTCATTAGGAGTTAAAAGTTCACAACCATCTTCATCCATATGTCCAACTCGGATGTTATCGAACCAGACTCGAAAAGTGTCAGCTGGGATGACTTCAAGTAGGTTCTCTCGAAGGGAACTCCAAAATGTCTCGGGGGTTGCAGTTAGTTGGGTCATAGGGTGAAAGATTTGGAATTATTCACACAACAGAAGTTATCAATGAAACTTGCTGATTATGAGAGCTTTCCGACACAAAAAAGTTACAAACTAAAGACACAAAACATAAATTTGATCTAAAAGAAACAATCAATTTATTTTTTGTAAACATCTGATTTAAAACTTTTTAGGAAATATCCAAAAAAATAAGTAGGGGTTTTAAGAATGGAAGGGGTGTTAAAGGGTAGAGTCCTTTTCTGAAGAAGAATCTCCACTAAACCAAGAAAAAAAAGCTTCTGACAACTTTTACTTTCTCACAAGTTATTCACACTGTAATGAAAGTAAGTTTTTGAACATTTTTGGGTTGCAAATTAGTAAAAATAAACTTCCTGCGTAAGCTATTTGATTTTAGGTGATTTAGAGAATTCAGAAAGAGCTTAAACCAAACATGCTTAACCAATATCCTTCATTTTTTTTATCAATTTTTGATTAAAATCGTTAGCAGAATCATGACCGAGTTGCCTCGCCGCCTGAACCATGGCGGCAACCTCAACGAGTCGTGCCATATCCCGACCCGTTCTTAAAGGTATTTCCATATGTGGAACAGGTGCACCTAAAATTTCGAATGTTTTACGATCCAGTCCTGTCCGATCGATCACCGAATCCTTTAAGTCTTCAGTAAAAGTAACAACCAATTCGATTTTCTTCTCGATCCGGACAAAACGTATCCCAAACAATTCCTCAACATTGATAATGCCAATTCCTCGGCACTCCATAAAGCCTCTGCTCATTTCGTCACAAAATCCAACAGGGGTATGATCACTCAATAGTTTTACCCGCACCATGTCGTCTGCGACTAAACTATGCCCTCGTTCCAAAAGAGCGAGTGCCGCCTCACTCTTACCGGCGCCACTGTCCCCACGAACAAGGGTTCCTATCCCACGTATATCAAGCAGTGTACCATGCACCGTAGTCCGAGGGGCGAATCGTTCCTCCAAGAGCACAGTTACCTCTGTGGTAAAGGCTTTGGAGGCCAGACTCGTCCTAAAAACGGGGATCCCAAAGCGTTCAAAAACTTCAATCATTTCTGGTGTTGGGGCGAGGTTGCGAGAAATAACTACACAGGGAATTCTCTTCGCCGCCATTTCCTCTAGTACCCGTACACGCTGGCTTTTATTTTGTTCCCGCAGGAAGCCCATTTCTCCTGCACCGAAAAGCTGAATTCGTTTGCTGGCGAAATACTTGAAGTAACCTGTAACTGCCAAAGCAGGTCGGTTTAAACTTCTCTCCCTGATTGTACTCCTAGAGAGAGTTTTCCTCGAAGTGACTAAGCGCAAAAGCAGTCGTTCCGCGAATGATTCATAAAAATCTCGAACCGAAATGCTCTCAATATATTCAGGTAGGGATGATTTCATCAAGGGGATAGGTTACAACATTTATGCTTCAAAATCATGTCCTAGATACTTCTCTCGAGTTTCTTGATCAGAAAGAAGAAATTCTGCAGTTCCATGAGTAAGCACGCTTCCCTCATAAAGGAGGTAGGCACGATCTACAATTCTGAGAGTTTCTCTGACATTGTGGTCCGTTAAAAAGATACCGATACCTGCATCACGTAATTGGCGAATAATTTCCATGACCTCGCTCACACTAATTGGATCTACTCCACTAAAGGGTTCATCAAGCATTAAAAACTTTGGCTCCAACACAAGAGCCCGGGTTATTTCCAACCTCCTTCTCTCTCCCCCACTAAGTGTGTAGGCTTTTTGTTTCGCTAATTTAGTCAACCTAAGCTCATCGAGACGCTTTTCCACGACTTCGTCTTCCTCTTTCTTATTTAAACCTAAAGTTTCTGCAATCGAACGGATGTTCTGCTCCACGGTGAGTTTGCGAAAAACAGAAGATTCCTGGGGAAGGTAAACCAAACCTTTTCTTGCTCTTTTGTAAGCAGGCTGTTCGGTCAGCGAAATATCATTAAGGGTAACCGAACCAGATGTTGGAGGAACAAAACCAGCAACCATCGAAAAGGTCGTGGTTTTACCGGCACCATTCGGACCAAGTAACCCAACCACTTCGCCCCCTTTTGCATTCAGCGACACTCCTTTAACCACTTCTCTTCTTCCATATATTTTATGCAAGTCAGTAGCATTCAAAGCAGGAATTTCGTCAATAGCCATGTGCGGTTCTATTTTAACACCAATCAACTAATCTTTTTACGGTTTATTCGTTTTACCCAGCGGTGGAAGAATCAGTCTGGATCTGCCCTGATTTCCGCCAATTACTTCGGCACGACCATCTTTTTCGTAAATGATGATTTCTTCACCTTGAGCTTCGCCCCATTTCTGATGAAACACCCTGGCACTTTTGAAAAGATAAACTCGCCCAGATTCCTCACTCCATTTAAGTTCACCGGCAGAACTTTTTCTTAATGGTTGAATCAGCTTCACATTACCAAGTGCGTGAATGCTTGAAATTTGCCCGAAAGAATCCTCAGTTGAATTTACATCATTTCCAAGAAACAGTTCAGCCCAATCACAAGAAATAGTCGAATAGTCAGATTTGGAAGAATTCCCTTCATAATCTGCCATTCGAATGAAAACATCATTCTCCAATACGAACTTCCTTCGCCCCTCACCTAAATCGAGTAGTTCTATTTTTCCCCCATAGGCTACTGTAGGGAAGTTCTTAGAAAATTCTTCTTCCATTAAATTATGATTAGAAGATTGATCTGCTCGATTGCTTTTATCGATAGGTCCATGTTCATGAGCCTGCCCCACACCATTGACAAACCCAGATTCAATTTCTTCTTCAAAACCAATTTTCCCCCGCTCAGAAAAAGCTAAACGATTTCTACTGCTATCCACATTTTCTTCGAAAGTCCAAGGCTTACCAATCGCTTCGAATCCATCACCCTTGACAAATAAATTCTCACTACCTTTAGCCTGGCCTAGGTTAATATCGAAAATACCAGATTTTGATTGAGCCATCGTAGCAGCTCTTTGCTCATCCAAAATAAACATTTTTGGGTTTTTGGCAGAATAAACTCCGTCTGACAGATTATCGGCCTCTTCCGCAATCAGCTCCCAGTTCATTCTTCCTTTATCGTCGTAAGTAGGAATGCGTACCTTGTATGCACCATTAAGGGTCGAATCAGTCGCAAAACACGGGACCTGATACAAAAAGCTGGTCAGGATCATTGCCAAAAAATTTATGATCACATATGGAGAAAATTGAAATGAATGACTCATCTAGATTGAATTCAATTGGATGAGCTTCCATTTCCATCAACATCTTCCGCCTTAGGTCTGAACCTAAGTACCGTGCCATTGATGCAGTACCTCTTGTCCGTGGGGGTATCAAAACCCTCTCCGGTAAAAACATGACCTAGGTGTCCATCGCACACTGCACATAGAACCTCAGTTCTTGGATAACCCAACAGGTAATCAACCGATGTTTTGACATTTTTCACTTGGGATGGATCAAAAAAGGAGGGCCACCCACAATGGGAGTCAAATTTTTCATTCGAGGAGAAAAGCTCGGTATCACAACCGATACAAAAATAAACACCGGCCCCGTGTTCCTTAAACTCCTGATAAATTTTTCCATTCGGTCTTTCGGTACCAGCTTTTCTTAAGATACGAAATTCTTCGCTGGTGAGTTGGGCTTTCCATTCCTCTTCTGTCTTCATGACTTTTTTTGTCTCTTTATTTTCATTAACTGTTTCAACTTCATTCGAAGATTCTTCTGCTGTCAGACCAAGTAGTAAGCAAAAGATCAAAATCAGGATTACCCCCAACCGTTTAACCCAGCATATTGTATTAACTTTAGATTGAGCCATGGGAATTATTAATGATCAAATTAACCAATTTCCTTAACCACCCAAACGCTCAACCAAGCTCGCATCGTTGGCATAGGCAATTGCGGATTCACGACTAATAATTCCATGCTGATGTAAAAATAATAAATGTTGCTCCATGGTTAGCATCCCCTCCTTGGATTGGGTTTCCATAGCTGAGTAGACTTGTTGCCAGTTTCCAGTGCGGATTAAATTCCCAATTGCAGGCACATTTTTCAAAACTTCCATCACCAGGATTCGCCCTGCAGCATCTTCTCTAGGCACAAGCTTCTGGCTAAGTACATAGGATAAGCTGAAGGATAATTGAAGACAGATAAATTTGGATTGCTCGGCCGGAAACATATCTACGATTCGGCTTAAAGCTCCTTTGGCATCACGAGTATGTAAAGTGGAAAAAACGAGATGGCCCGTTTCTGCCGCACTCAGGGCAAGAGTAGCGGTTTCAGTGTCCCGAATTTCCCCGACAAAGATAACATCTGGGTTTTCACGCAATGCACTCTTTAAGCCAGCAGAAAAGCTCGGGACATCTTGCCCGACTTGCCTTTGAGAAACCATTGAGCTTTCATTTTTGAAAATAAACTCAACAGGATCCTCCAAGGTAATAATCCGAGATTTTCGGGTCAAATTAACATGGTTAATTAGGGATGATATGGTGGTGGACTTCCCGCTGCCAGTTACTCCGGTAACAAGCACCAAACCTCTTTTCAGTGCAGTAATCTCTTTCCAAATCATTTCAGAAGGAAGCCCTACATTTTCAATCGCTGGAATCGAGGAAGAGAGTACCCTCATTACAAAAGCCAATCCATCTCGATCACGAAACACATTGAGACGAAAATTAATCCCCTGCTCCACCCATTCAAAGGCAGTATCAACATCCTGGGGTTTATCTGCATCGGTTACCAAAGCGATTTGTTTTTCGTTAAGCAAGATACCAAGCATGTGAAGGATGGCGTCCTCACGGACCGGAGTACCCTTATCGATCGCAATGAGTTCATCATCGGTACGGAAACTAATAGGCATACCGATCTTGACATGCATATCTGAAATTCGGTGGAAATTCCCGCTTTTCTTGGAGGGATCAACAAAACGCTCAAGGATTTCTGTAAATGTTAATCGCTCAAGCCCAACACGGTAAAAAGGCACAGCAAGTTTCTCATCCATAGTCATACCCATACAATGTTCATACCTAGCTGATTCTTCAAGCTCACAACGAGTATTTTTTGATTCAAAGGCCTGAACTTAAAATTTCGTTGCAATGGAGTAACATATGTAAAAAAACGGGGAATCCCTATGAAAGTTCATTTTAAAGGCACCCGTGGGTCTATCCCTACAGCTCCAACTGCTCAAGAGATTGAAGATAAAATCATCAACGCTTTGATGGCTGCTCGAGGGAATGAGCTTCGCTCGGAAAGACAAATCAGAGAATTCGTATCCAATAAACTCAATTTTCGAACACGTTCTCACTGGGGAGGCAACACCCCATGCGTCCATGTTGACACTGGTTCAGACGATTATCTCATCTTTGATGGAGGCTCTGGTCTGCGAGTACTTGGAAAAGAACTCATGGCTCAAAAAGTCAGTAACGCCACTTTCCATATTTTTCTTTCTCATTTCCATTACGATCATATTCAGGGTATTCCATTCTTTGCCCCTGCGTACGCTCCTAGTAATCGCATCGTATTTCATGGCGGGCATAGAGAGATCGAACAAATACTTCGTGAACAAATGAGGGAGCCTTACTTCCCCATCAATTTTGACGCTTTTGGAGCAGAAGTTTCTTTCGAAGAGCATAGTCCGGGAGATGTTGTAGAGGTTTGCGATTCCAAAATTACTCTCTTTAAGCAGAACCACCCAGGAATATCCTACGGTTATCGCATTGAAAGCCACTCTGCGTCGATGGTTTACTCCACGGATTGCGAGCATACCAATGCAGCTCACTTACGAGACTATCCTTTTATCGATTTTATCCGCGGGGCTAATCTTCTCATTTTTGATGCTCCGTACACCCTCTGCGAATCCATCGGAAACCGAGAGCATTGGGGCCATTCGAGCAATGTTATGGGTGTAGAATTGGCAGCCAGAGGGGATGTCGAAAAACTCGCCATCTTTCACCATGACCCCAACGCAACCGATGAGGATATTTCCGAATTCTGTGCCCACACCCGTAAATTCCTTACTGGAACAAGACACGCGGTAAGACAGTCGATCCCTGGAATCCCTGGTGCTCCCTCTCCCCGTGGTTTACCTAGAGAAGTTTTGTTTGCCTATGACGGATTAACTATGGAACTATGATGGCTCAACATCATGTCCATGCTTAGTTCCAACCAAGGAGAATTGCCCAGCAGGCTAGAAAAAAGCCAGATTAATGAACTCCCATTGATTCGTTTTTACGGATCAATTCAGCTGGCAAGCGATAATAAATCGTTCAAGAAGTTTGTAACGAAGCTACGAAAGCAAAAAGTCCTTGGCTTCGACATCGAATGTAAGCCCAACTTCAAACGGGGGCCCAATAACCCGCCTGCCCTGCTTCAGCTTGCCACTGCCGACCAAGCCTTTCTTTTTCGTTTGTATCCAGTAATGAAGCTCGGACCACTGATTGATATTTTGGAGGATCCAAACATCGTAAAAACCGGAGTGGCGATAAAGGATGATGTTTACAATTTGAAGAAAATTGAGGAATTCAACCCAGCGGGTTTTGAAGACTTGGCCCCCTTAGCTCAATCCTTAAAAATTGAGCAGACAGGCCTTCGTAATTTAACCGCAATCTTCTTCTCCCAAAGACTGTCCAAATCTGCCCAACTTTCAAACTGGCAAAAAAGTCCGCTTAGCCCATCTCAGCAAATTTATGCAGCCACCGATGCATGGATTAGCCGGGAGCTTTACTTAATCATGAAAGCCCGGGTCGCGGCCGCCACGCAATCTAAGTAATTTCCACTTGTGGCAGCACATCGTGCCACTTTTCAAATGCAGATTTTCTGCCATGAAGCCTTAGTCGATCTATCAGGTTAGGAACCGATGGCCTGCTAAAAAGGATTTCCATTTGTAAAAGTCCCTGTGGATACAAATCGCTGTGCGAGCTTAGAAAAAAGCTATCCTCCTGCAAAGTTCTTTCAATCTCCCCCTCGACCCGCTTACGATAATCTGCCCCTGGCAAAATGCAGTCTTCGATTCCACAAGCTAGAATGGTTAAAAGATTATCCGGCTCCCTCTCCAAATAAGACAACATATCACTGCTCTCCACTTTTCGTGGAATCCTCGAAGAGTCATCGATGGTCTCCTCTACATACGCAGCCTGAGCAATTTCCTGACGGTCTGCATAAAAAGGCTCTACCGCTACAAAGTTTTTTGCACCCGCTTCCGAGGCTAACGCATAGCCAAATGGCAACATCCCTGCACCCAGTTCGACCACCCTTCTGGAATGCAGTAGGCTTTTCAAAAAACGCCCCCCAGGCAATAAACTCCACTCAAACAAAGCCCTGGTAAATTCACCGCCTGGAGCGGCAAAACCAGTACCCAACTCGCGTGAAACAACGAGGCGCTCCCTCCAATCCTTGGAGCTCAAACCCTCACCAAATGAATGCATATCCGTCAATAATCCCGGCAAAGCATGTACTCAAAAAGGTCCAGTAAAAATTGATTATCTCCGCCAACAGTCTCCATACTTTTTAAAGCCCCGTCGGTATGCTCTTTGGCCAACCCCCTCGCTTGTTCAAGACCGACCATATTGACCCAAGTCATCTTGTTTGCCTCATCATCGTGGGCAGCATTCTTGCCCAGTTTCTCGGTAGTCGAAGTGACATCAAGCAGGTCATCCACCGCCTGAAACGCTAGACCCAAGGATTGACCTGCCTTGGAGACTAACTCCAATCGGTCCGGCTCATTTCCTTTGGCACCCATCAAGAAACCCATCACCAGAGATGCCTCTATCATGGCAGCCGTTTTATTGGCATGTACAAAAGTCAGGGTATCAGAATCTGGCGATTTCCCCTCTGCCAACAAATCCTCCATCTGCCCACCAACTAGTTTTTTACTACCAGAAGCATTGGCTAAAACAGCCACCAACTTCATTCCTAGTTCAGGGCATTTTGCATAGCCATGAGCTAGCAATTCAAATGCTCCCGGAATCAAGGCGTCCCCGGCTAAGATAGCTGTGGCCTCATCATAGGCACGATGACAACTCGGGGAACCCCTGCGTAAGTCGGAGTTGTCCATCGCAGGCAAATCATCATGAATTAAGCTGTAAGTGTGAATCATTTCTACCGCTAGAGCTGCGTGCATGGGATCAAGTTCACCTGGGAAAAGATCATAAGCTGCAAGTACGAGGACGGGGCGTAAACGCTTCCCCCCCACTCCCAGACTGTAATTCATGGCTTCATGCAAGCGGATAGGTCTCTCCGAAGATGAAGGTAGGTCTGTCAGTAAACGCCTCTCGATCTGTTCTTGGTATTTTTTTAGCTTTTCAGAAAAATTCATAGCTTGCGAGAAACGCAAAGCATGTCACGATATGGAAGCTATGCCAAGTTTGGAAGCGGTATGTACCCGATTGCTCAGTCGTCCGGGATGGATTCCGAAAGTTCTTCTCGGAGGTGGATTGTCGTTTATTCCGGGACTCAATATTTTTGCCCTCGGGTATTTGCTCATATACGGGCGTAGGCTACGAAGATCTCAGTCCTTAGATCTCCCCGAATGGTCCGAAATGAATTGGCCCGAATTATTTTTGGGTGGGCTTCGCGTATTTGCCCTTTTGGTTCTGTTTGTTGGGCTACCCTTGATCCTTGGATGGATACTCAGCCTAGTTCTTTATTTTCTCACCTTTGGATTATTGGGGGTGGTCGCTTACCTACCGCTAGCCATAACCGGATTCTTCGCACCGATGTTTTTCTTGTCTGCGTTCATGGCTTATCTCAAAAATGAGGAATTTCAGGATGCTCTGCAATTTCGCCGAATCACTCAGCAAGTGATTCACGGTTGGAAACCCCTGGCCTTGCCCATCGTTGCTTTTTGGGGAATCTTTCTGCTCGCTTTACCTATTTATGGCCTTTCTTTCTTCATCGGAGCATGGATATTAATTGCCTATGCGAGTGTTTTAAGAATGAAGAATTTTTCCTGACTTGTTAAAAATCTCAGTTTAAAATATCCGATCATGCCAACATACGATTATCAATGCGGTGCTTGTGACCATAAGTGGGAACTCTTTCAATCGATGAATGATTCACCGGTCAAAAGCTGCCCAAAATGCAAAAAACGCAAAGCCAAGAGATTGCTTGGCTTGGGTGCCGGACTTATTTTTAAGGGAACCGGATTTTACGAAACCGATTATAAGAAAAAATCCGGAGGAGAAGCCAAAGAGAGTTCTTCTTCCACAGACTCTGGAAATTCGGACAAAAGCTCCACTCCCAAGAAAGAAACCAAAAAGGAATCAAAACCCAAGAAAGCGAAAGCTGCCTGATCCACAAACCTAATGATCCCTCAAGTCCTCGTTCCTCTATTTCATGGTTTCGAGGAAATTGAGGCTACCTGCCCCATCGATCTTCTTAGGCGAGCCGAGGTCGAAGTTGTCATCGCCTCCTGTGATCACCAACTGGATATCTGTGGACGCTCAGGGATCGTATTGCGAGCCGACCAGCTTCTTTCAGAATCAAAAATCGATCATTTTGATCTTCTGCTTATCCCCGGTGGCCCAGGTGTATTCGAGCTTCGTAAAAACGAAGAGTTTATTTCTTTAATTCAGCAGTTCTCAGGGCTGTCCAGGCCCATTGCGGCAATCTGTGCAGCTCCCCTTCTATTAAAAGATGCCGGACTACTGAAAACTGCTCAGTATACTGCCCATGGAAGCACCCAAGAAGAACTGCCCGAACTCTTGGATCAAGATGTGATCAGAGATGGAAATTTAATTACCTCCAGAGGAGCAGGCACAGCGATCGAATTTGGTCTATATTTGGTGGAGCACCTTTGCGGAAAAGAAAAAGCCCAAGAAATCCGCCAATCCATTCACGCTTAGTCGTTTAGCCTTAGTATCGACCAAGGCAGAGTAGACGATTAGCGGTCTTACTTGGAAGAGTTTACTTCGGTACTAATTAAGTCTTCAGGGAAGACAGCAGGTAGAGGCTCGGAATCATTTAAATCAGGCAATTCTGGCTCCACGATCGGAGGAGTGATCCCTAAAAGTTCCACCTCAAAAGTTAATGCTTCGTTTGGACCGATGGAGT
>JAQCIX010000199.1 GCA_027593365.1 Verrucomicrobiota bacterium | reverse complement strand
ACCCCATCAGAGTGCGTATATCCTTTTATTGATTCCAGTTCGTGGCGATTATCTTCTGAATATGAGGGTACTTCACATCGGTCTCGTTGAGGTCCTCGCGTACTTGGAGCAATTCCGCCTTTAGAGATTCAATAGTACTTTGATACTTTGGATTTTTGTATTCATTAACCATCTCTTGCGGGTCTTTGAGAAGGTCGTAAAATTCCCATGCCACGGGGCTTTGATTCCTGCCGTCCGGAGTGCATCCGTAGAAGAAGATAAGTTTGTAGCGTTCAGTACGGATGCCGAAATGGGCAGGAGTTTTCAGGCTGTGTGCCATATGCATCCAGTAGCGGTAGTAAGTGGATGTGCGCCAGTTTACAGGTTTAGGTTGGGCTTGGAGGGCACCCGCAAAGCTGTGCCCCTGCATGTATTCCGGTGTCTTTTCAATTCCTGCCAATTCGAGGATAGTTGGAGCAAAGTCGGTGTTGTTGATCAGCCAGTCGTTGGAAGAGGCTGGTTGGATCAGTTTGGGGGCATGAACAAGAAATGGCATGCGGAAAGACTCCTCGTAGATCCAGCGTTTATCCATCAGGTCATGTTCCCCAAGGAAGAAGCCTTGATCACCGGTGTAAATAATTACCGTATTTTCCAACTCTCCAGTTTCTTTTAAATAATCAATCAATCTTTTTACATTGTCATCAATCCCCTTTACACAACGGAGATATCTTTTGAGGTATTTTTGATAACAGGATTTCACATAGGCCCGCTCGTCCAGTTGATTAGAAATACCAAGTCTTGCCCCAAGTCTCCAGGGAGCATGGTGATGCAATCCCAGGCCGGACCCAAGTCCTCTTGATGCAACCGAGCCATTGGGAGGGGAGAAGAGATTTTCCGGTTCGGGGATCTGCACATTTTCGAGGAACCGGTCATAGCGTCGGGCGTTTTCGAACATGTCATGCGGAGCTTTAAAGTGATGCATCAAAAAGAAGGGTTTTGACTTATCCCTTTTGCTTTGGAGCCACTCCAAACTGATATCGGTTATGGCATCACTGGAGTGCATCCCTTTTTTAGTGATCACATTTTTGGGCCAATCAAGCTCTCCCTGAATGCGAAAGACCGGATTATGGTAATTTCCTTGGCCAGGCAGCACGCAGTAGTAGTCAAAAGAGGCGGGTTCCTGTTTGAGATGCCATTTCCCAATCATGGCGGTCTGGTATCCAACCTTTTTTATTTCAATGGGGAGGAATTGTCTTTCCGGTGGAATATTTCCATCGAGGTCCAATACTCCATTGGTTTGAGGATACTGGCCGGTAATAATACTAGCCCTGCTTGGGGTACAGATGGAATTATTGCAGAATACTCGATTGAACCGCATGCCATTTTTAGCGAGCGAATCAATGGTGGGGGTTGGGTTTAATTTTGCCAAGCGACCACCATAGGCACCTATCGCCTGAGTTGTATGATCATCTGACATGATGAACAAAATATTAGGCTTTTGATTGCCGGATAAAAAAGAACTTCCACTCTTGGCTGACAGCCATGAGCTGGATCCAAGGATTAGTAAAATGGGTAATATTTGCCTGATCATTTCAAAAGTGGAGGAGTTAGCTTAAATGGGCTTGGGAGACCAAAGAGGCAGTTCACCCTGCTGGATTCGTGCCTGGTATCTTTTCTGCAGAGGAAAATTTCCTTTATTAATTTGTTCTTTACCATCGTTTACCTGATAGGGGCCGAGAGTATCCCACCAGGCATCGTATGCCTCCTTCATTTGTTTCATTACTTCTGGGTTTTTCATGGCCACATTCTCCTGTTGTCCGGGGTCTTTTCCAATGTCATAGAGTTCTTGGTTATCGATCCAGCGCCATTGAGTGGATCGAGCGGCTGCATTTCTATACCTGTGTGTTTCCATCGCATCGTGATCCCAGATCTCATCATTCCATCTGCCCCGGTGAAAGAAGAGGGTACGGTCCTTCCATTTGGCTTTTGGGTTTTGCAGTAAAGGTAGAAGAGAGCGGCCCGCGGGAGGTAATTTACTCTTGGGGATCTTGGCTCCGGCCAGTTGGCATATGGTGCGATAAAAATCGATATGGGCAGTGAGGGCATCAATATCGACCCCTTCCTTGAGCTTACCTTTCCAGCGCCAGAAGCTGGGCACCCGCGTGCCTCCTTCATGAACGGTGGCTTTGGCACCTTTCATGCCGCAATTAAAGGAGTTGAACTTTTGCCCATTTTGGACTCCGACAGATCCCGCCATCCCATTGTCAGTCATGAAAATAACCAGGGTGTTTTCCAACTGGTTCCACTCTTTGAGTTTCGCCATAGTCAGGCCAATATTGTCATCGATATTTTCAATCATGCCAAAGCGGCCGGCTGAGTTTTCACTGTATCCATCGTCCAGAAATCTTCTTTTGTATTTTTCCGGTGCAATCATCGGACCGTGAGGTGCATTGAGAGAAATGTAGGCGAAGTAAGGTTCTTTCGCATCTATCCTGTCCTTCATCCATGCCAGCCCCGCATGGAAAAATAAATCGGTGCAAAATCCTTTGGTTTGTACGATCTCCTCATTGTGTAGCAGGACGTTGTCGAAGTAGCATTCTTCTTCGTTTACGGGGAAATCTCCCCACCCAGTTTGTCCAATCCCGCCGGCTCCATGAATGAGCATTTCATCAAATCCGCGGGCATTCGGCAGGTATTCCTTTTCATCTCCCAAATGCCACTTTCCAAAGATCCCTGTTTTATAGCCTGCTTTTTGTAATGCCTGTGGAAAAGTGACCACATCGAGAGCCAAGTGATCCCGGTGTCGTATGGTATGAGAAATACCCACTTCAAAGGGAGATCGACCACTCATCAGGGCACCCCGGGTGGGAGAGCAGGTGGGGCTGACATGAAAGTCGTCAAACCGTGTACTTTTTGCCCAGAGTGCGTCCAGGTGGGGGGTGCGGATCCGATCATTGCCCATGCAGGAGAGATCTCCTTTACCCTGATCATCGGTAAGAACGAAGAGAATATTGGGCCGACTGCCAGCGAGTTTCAGGTGTTGAGCTGCGTTAAGGACTCCGATCATTAACGAGCTGAGGGTAATGAATAAAAGGGCAGTAGTTTTCATAAGCCCCAAATCTTGTATGATTGAGTTTGGGGAATCAAAGAAAACTTTGATCAGAGCTTGAAATTAAAATTTCAGGCGGCGTGGCGCAAGGCTTCGACCGGATCCATTCGGGATGCTTTCCTAGCTGGGTAGAGACCAAAGAT
>JAQCIX010000198.1 GCA_027593365.1 Verrucomicrobiota bacterium | reverse complement strand
GCATAAGAGAGCCGAGATGCTTTTCGATGATTTGATGCAAGAAAATCTGCAACTCTCTGTTTGGAAGCAAGCATCCTTGAATCAAGATTCTATAGATTTGGACCGAAACTAATTTTGATAATCTCTATTTTAAAATGAAAGATATTTCAGAAAATGAAAAAGCTCAAAGAGTTAGTCATTTTAGAAGAGTTATATTCTATCGATCAATTTTTGGATGGATTTTTAGTTTGGTGGGTTTGAGTCTTTTTGTCGTTGGCTTGAACAATCTCAACAATCCACTCGTTTTGATAAATGGCTTTCTCTTTTTTGCTTATGGTCTGTTTATGGTCTGGCAAACGAAGAGGGCAAAAGCGAAACTCGATTCCAATTGTTAGCTCTAAGGATCAACCCAAACTTGTGGATGTAATTTTTTGGGGTCAGCTACTTTTACTTCGCTAAAATAAACTGCCATTCGGATGTAAGGGAGTTTCCATTTTTCTGTAGTAGGTTTTAGTTTTTGAATTTCTTCAAAAATGGTTTCAGGTGCTCTTCCAGAGAGTTCAAAAATTTCACGAATGCCAAGATCAATTAAGTCTCTGACCACTTCAACATTCATCCTAGGAATTCTCATAAGTGAAGATCCCATCGCTTCTTTGTCTATTTTCTTCTTTTTTTTCTTCTCAGAGTTCCCGTAGAGAACATCGAGGGGGATTAGATCTTCAATAGCCATATTTGCTAGGACATGTAAGACAGAAATAAAAACGCAGCAACCTTAGAAGAAGATTCTTTGTGACTACCAGTGACTTTGAAAATATACAATTTAGCAGACTCAAGATTCTTTGGTGGTGGCGAAACCCAGAATCGAACTGGGGACACAAGGATTTTCAGTCCTCTGCTCTACCGACTGAGCTATTTCGCCGAATCACCAAAACATATTCTTATGATGAAATTGAAAGGGAGGGTCAATTATGAAACCCTTCATTGATCAAATTCATGATCTTGATTATCGGTAAAATCAACCAGGTGATTTTGCAAGGGAGATAGATTTCTAACAGATTGGGATAATTCAGAATATCCGTAGAAGATGAATCCGACGAATTTTTCGTTGGACGGATATTTTATTCCCACTGTGGAAGCAAATTCAGGGTGCTGCCAAACTGCTGCAGTGCTCCATTTTGCAGCAATTTGGGAATTCTCAAAAAGTAAAAGGAGATTTTGCATAATACAGCAGGTCGTCGCAAAATTTTCCTCAATTACCTGAGGGTTATTTTGAACAAGAATCGACTCCTGATCCGAGTAACTGGTTACTGCAAGTAATCCCGTTGCACTTCTCCATTCTTGTTCTTTCTTTTTAGCTTTTTCAACAAGAGCTGGATTTGTTTTATCGCCCCGGATAGTTTCTCCAAAAAGTTTTGCCAATCTTACCATTTTCACACGATTCAGTAGATAAAATCTTGCTGGTTCCGTACGATGATGATTCGGGGCATGTCTGGCAGTTTCAATCAGACTGGTTACAAGACTTGTGGGTACTGGAGATGTATAGGTAGTCGGTTTACGAGTTCTCCTTGTTTTAATCAAATCTGCAATTGAGATTTGACTCATAGCTTTAATGAATGCTGAAGCCAGAGTCTTAGCACTTTTGGAAAATCAAACTCACATTAGCTCCTCCAAAACCACTACTGTTACTCATAATGTTTTTAACTTGGGAGAACTCTGTTTCTCGAAGAAGTGTGAGATGTCCGAGTTCAGGGTCAGGGTTTTGAACATTTGCTGACCCAGGGAGAAATCCATCTTTAATGGAAAGGCAGCAAAAAGATGCTTCCATAATGCTGGATAAGGATAATCCATGTCCTGTAAGAGCCTTCGTGCTAGCAAGTTTCAAACTTTGTGGAGCAGGGAAAACTTTTTTGACTGCTTTCAATTCGGATGCATCACCAATTGGAGTAGAAGGGGCATGGGCATTCAGGTAATCAATATCTGTGGGCATTAGTTTTGAGTCACCTAATGCTCGCTGCATAGAATCGACAAGACCTCTACCTTCTGGGTGTGAAATGGCGACATTATGCCCGTCCGACCCTTGGCCCCAACCAATGAATCGAGCGTAGGGAGTGATTCCGCGTTCTTGAGCTAATTGCTTTTCTTCCAAGATCATAGCAACCGCTCCCCCTGTCCCCACAAAGCCGTTTCGGTTGATGTCAAATGGTCTTGAGGCTAAGTTGGGGTCAGTCTCCAGAGATAATGCCCGCATCCCACAAAAGGGAACGATGCTTTCAAAATTACAATCCTCCGCTCCTGCAACAAGCATTCGTTTTTGCCTTCCAAGGCGAATTTCATCTAGTGCCGTGCCCAATGCATGTCCTGAGGAGGCACATGCGGATACAAGCCCCATCGAGGATCCCCTTATCCCTAAACCAGCTACAAGATTAAAAGTTAATGTGCCGGGGATAGACGATACTATGGCTAGCGGGTTGCAAGCCATTACTCCGCGTCTATCCATCTTTTCAAAGTGTTTATGAATGGAGCGCATTGAACCTCCAGATGCAGTGTACAAACCTGTATCTCTATCTCCTAAATCAGATTGGGACAGATTAGCTTCTTCAATAGCTTGTTGCATTGCACACCAGGAGTATAAAACATGGGGCGAGAAACTTCGTAACAAGGATCTGGGAACCCTGTAATGGGATGGAAAAATCCAATCCTCAGGGTCGGTAGAGTCCAAATCAAACTCTTTGATCGTTCCTGCAACCTTGACCGGAGAATCGTTAACCTGAAGCATCGCAGGGGAGCTTATTCCATGATTTAGGTTAACCAGATTTTTAGTCACATCCTTTTTGTTGCAACCAATACTCGTAACAAAGCCTAAACCTGTAACCCAAACTTCTGTCATCAAAATTTAAATGTAGGAAGAATAATTGGTGGAGCCGATCGGGATCGAACCGACGACCTCCACAATGCCATTGTGGCGCTCTTCCAACTGAGCTACGGCCCCAAAAGATCTAATATGTTCGAAAAAAGTTCAAGCGACAAGTTCAATTCGAACGGGAAATGCCAATTAAGCGGATGGTGGCTTCATTGGGGGCCTAGTAATCTTAAGCCCACTGGGCTTCTTTTTTCCAGTTTTGAGGGATAGGGTAGGTTTTCCTGGTTTTCCCCCAATTCCTGGCTTCGTACCCTTGGGCTTTAAAGAAAGTGTTGGTTTTTTAATTTGTGGATTACTAGGAGCAGTTACAGAAGATTCTGGTGCTGGAGGTTCGACTGCA